>CAIUIT010000138.1 GCA_903899375.1 uncultured Actinomycetes bacterium | reverse complement strand
GAAGCGATCGAGCTCCATCACCTTTACCCAGGCGGCCACGAAATCATGAACAAATTTCGTAGATGCATCTTTACTTGCATACACCTCAGAGAGCGCACGCAGTATTGAGTTTGATCCGAAGATCAGATCTGCTCGGGTAGCGGTCCACTTGACCTCGCCGGTCTTGGTATCCCGACCTTCAAAAGACTCTGCAGCATCCGATTTTGCAGTCCAACCCGTACCAATGTCGAGAACATTGATAAAGAAATCGTTGGTCAACGTGCCAGGTGTCTTTGTGAAGACTCCATCCTTTGAACCACCCACATTTGCACCCAGAACACGCAAACCTCCGACGAGTACGGTCATCTCGGGAGCGGTAAGGGTAAGTAACGCTGCTTTATCGACGAGGTGGAATTCGGCGGGATGATGATTGCCACTTGCGATGAAGTTACGGAATCCATCAGCATGTGGTTCGAGAACGGCGAAGGAATCAACATCTGTCTGCGCTTGGGATGCATCGGACCGGCCAGGAGTAAATGGAACTTCAACCTTTATTCCAGCCGCTTTGGCTGCAGATTCGATGGCGACAGAACCACCAAGGACGATCAAATCGGCGAGTGAAACCTTCTTGTTGTTAGAAGTTGCATTGAATTCAGATTGGATTTTTTCAAGCCCAGTAAGAACTACTGCGAGCTCTGTGGGATTATTGGCTGCCCAGTTGCGCTGTGGCTCAAGGCGAATGCGGGCACCATTAGCTCCACCGCGTTTGTCGGTACCTCGGAAGGTAGAAGCAGAAGCCCAGGCGGTCGAGACAAGTTGGCTAATAGACAGGCCAGAGGCGAGGATCATTTCCTTAAGCGCGGCAATCTTTTTATCACCAATTACATCGTGATCAATTTCAGGGAGAGGGTCTTGCCAAATGAGATTTTCGGCAGGAACCAAATCTCCCAAATAACGGGCAACGGGTCCCATGTCGCGGTGCGTTAACTTAAACCAAGCGCGCGCAAAGGCATCGGCCAGTTGATCGGGATTTGCTAAGAAGCGTCGTGAAATTGCTTCGTAAGCCGGATCAAAGCGAAGCGCTAAATCACTCGTGAGCATTACAGGTGCGTGTTTCTTTGAGGGATCGTGAGCATCGGGGACCGCATCAGAGGCAGCGCCATCTTTTGGAATCCATTGCGTAGCACCGGCAGGACTCTTGGTCTGCACCCAGTCATGAGCGAAGAGGAGTTCAAAGTAAGAGTTGTCCCACTCGATAGGTGTTGCAGTCCATGCGCCTTCCAAGCCGCTGGAGATGGTGTCGCCGGCATTGCCAGTTCCGAAAGAGTTCTTCCAGCCCAAGCCCATATTTTCAATGGGTGCTGCTTCTGGTTCTGGCCCCACATACTTACTTGGATCTGCTGCCCCATGAGTTTTACCGAAGGTGTGACCGCCGGCGATTAGCGCAACGGTTTCTTCATCATTCATTGCCATTCGAGCAAAAGTTTCGCGAATGTCGCGCGCAGAAAGTAGGGGATCAGGGTTTCCATTTGGACCTTCAGGATTAACGTAGATCAGACCCATCTGAACCGCGGCCAAAGGATTTTCTAGATCGCGCTCGCCGCTATAACGATTGTCGGCTAACCATTCTGCCTCTTTACCCCAATAGGTTTCATCAGGCTCCCAAACATCGGCACGACCACCACCAAAGCCAAAGGTTTTAAATCCCATAGATTCGAGTGCGACGTTTCCCGTCAAAATCATTAGATCGGCCCAGGAAATTTGCTTGCCATATTTCTGTTTGATTGGCCATAAAAGTCTGCGCGCCTTGTCGAGGTTAACGTTATCGGGCCAACTATTGAGTGGAGCGAATCGTTGCATTCCTGAACCGGCTCCGCCGCGACCATCAGAGGTGCGATAGGTACCAGCGCTATGCCAAGCCATGCGAATAAAAAATGGACCGTAGTGTCCATAATCAGCCGGCCACCACTCTTGGGAATCGGTCATGAGCGCGCGTAGATCGTTTTGCAGCGCGGTGTGATCCAATTTCTTAAACTCTTCTGCGTAATTAAAATCTTCACCCATGGGATTGGCTTGGGAAGAGTTGTATTGAAGTACTTTAAGGTTGAGCTGGTTCGGCCACCAATCTTGATTAAAAGTGCCTTCACTCGCCAACTTGCTGCCGGTGTAAGGACATTTGTTCTCGCTATTCATGGCTTCTCCTCTAGATATCGCTGGGAATACTGGGTCGCGGGTTTAATAGCTCAGTAGACCAGCACCTCGTTTAGCCTAGCGAACCCAGGTAAACAGCGCATAACAGAGGTAAAGAGAGAAGGCCCTCCCACCTAACTCTCGTTAGATGGGAGGGCCTGCAGGTTTCTAGCAGATTAAGGCTTTACAGGTGCAACGGGCTTAGGTGCGACTGTAGGTAGAACTGCCTTTGCTGGAAGCGCTGGCAGGGCGGCAATTGAAGTTGCACGGGCTGTTGTGGCAGCAGCGACTGCGGCTACGCGAGCGTTGAGAGCAACTTGCCGTGCAGCGGCCGTGACCGTCCCTGTGGTGGCAGTTGTGAATGCAGCACGAGCGGCAGCTACGGCGGTATTGAATGTGGCATCAATCTGCTTTAGCGCTGTCTTATGAGAAGCAAGTGCGGCGCGGTAGGTGACCAGCGCGCTCTTGTAAGCAGTCCGATCAGCGTTGCGAGTATCTTGCCAAGCCTTTAAGGCTATGCGGTAAGCAGCGAGGGCAGCCTTGTAGGCAGCCTTATCGGCTGCTGTTGCCTTTGCAGTGGTTGCAGTAGTAGGGGTTGGGGTGGTGTCGGCGAAAGCTGCGGTTGGAGCCAAGAGCATCGCAGCGCCTATGGTTCCAGCAACAATGCGGTTACGTAAATTCTTCTTCATGATCTATCCCTTGTTAGAGGTTTCGTGTCCGGTGAGGGCACTGGGAGCTTCTGTTCCCATGGCTAAATCATCAACTCCCTCTTTGTGAGATCCATGTGAAAACCTTGTCAGCCTCTTGCGGGTCGAGATGGGCAAGTTAGGCTTACGGAATATGAAAAAGGCCCAGATTCTGGTTGTTGACGACGAGTCAGGCGTGCGCGAACTAGTAGGGGATGTTCTTGGACTGGAGGGCTATGCGGTCACAATCGCAGTTGATGGCTTAGATGCTCTCTCTCAAATCCGAAAACAGAAATTTGACCTTTACGTCCTAGATATCAATATGCCCAAGATCGATGGTCTGGTTTTACTTGAAAAGGTGAGAGGGGCTGGCGATCAGACCCCAGCGCTACTTTTGAGCGCTCGCCGAGAGAAGGACGATATCCACCAGGGTTTCCGAGTGGGTGCAGATGATTATGTGACAAAGCCATTTAGTATTGAAGAGCTAGCGCTTAGGGTTGAAGCGATTTTGCGACGCACGCAAGGTTCCCAAGTCACCAACATTTTGCGCTGTGGACCTATCTCGATTGATATTGATCAACATCTTGTGAAGTTTGAAGATGAAATCATCGAACTGTCACCCACGGAGTACAACCTCTTGAATTTCCTTGTTGAACGTAAGAATAAAGTAGTGCGCAAAGATGCACTCCTCAATGCCGTATGGGGAATCGATTTCGAAAATAATTCAACGGTCGTCGAAACTTATATATCCTATCTACGTAAGAAATTTCACCGTGGTGGATTTGAAGGAATCAAAACCGTACGAGGAGTTGGTTTCCAAATAGTGGAGCGATTGTGAAGCTCGTCCTTCGAGTAACAGTTGCTATCTTTCTCTTTCTAACTATCTCCTCTGTCGCCATCGGGTACTTTGCAATCAATAAGTATCAATCGAGCCAGATCAACTTGGTGGACGATTCCCTCAATTCAAAGATCAAAGCGCTCGTGACAACTAAAGAAGATCCATTGACCGTTGCTCAATATTTGGCCCAGGTATCCTCTATTCCAGTTACCGTCGAATATGTAACCGACACTGGAATGGTGACCGTGTTGACCGTAAATGGTCCACCAATTCCAGGGCTTCCCTCCACGGCTGTCCAATCACTGGCTCGGCATACCGATATCGATTTCGGGACAGACCTGCGCATACGAGTCTTTGAAATGCCGGGCAATAAAAGACTGATCCTGGCTGCATCCCTCACCGCTATCAATTCGGATGTATCGACCCTGACTGATGAACTTATAATATTTATTCTCGTCGTTGATCTCATAGCAGTTCTAGTTGCGTTTCTAGTTTTCCGCAGAGATGGAAAGATCAATGAAGTGAGCCATCTCATGGCACAACAACAGGCCACCATGCAGAAGTTTTTGGGTGATGCTTCTCATGAACTTCGAACACCTCTTACTGTGATCAAAGGTTACGTGGACCTCGCCCGAGCTGCTCCCGATCAAAAGAGGCAAGCGAGCTATCTCAATAAGAGTGCCATTGAGATATTCCGGATGGAGTCGATCATTAAAGATCTCCTATTTCTTGCTGAAGTCGGTGAAGCTGAAAATGTCAAAGTCGAGCGGGTTGACGTAGCAGCTATCCTGAACGATCACGAAGAGGTGCTCAAAGCCTTACAACCTGAACGCCAGATCACGCTATCCCTCGAACCTCAGATCACTGTGCAGGCTGATCCCAAACTGATTGATCGAATGATTGGCAATCTCTTCTCGAATATAAGACGGCACACTCCGGTGACCGCACCCGTTTCGATATCCCTGACTCGCGATGATAAACATCTCATCATCATCGTAGAAGATGGTGGGCCAGGGCTTACCGAATATCCAGAGAAATCGCGAAGCTTCAAACGATTTTCCACGCAGCGCTCAAAAGAAGGTGGAGGTACTGGCCTTGGTCTCAGCATTATTAATGGGGTCGTCGAGCGCTATCAAGGTAGCTTTACCCTTTCACGGAGTGAACTTGGCGGGCTGAAAGTAGTGATAACTCTGCCTATCTGACATTTGCCTGGCGCTCTGCAATACTTTGGATATGTTCAATAAGAAACTTCCACATATGTTGTGTGCAAAGTGCGGCTTTAAGGTGGCCCGCGATGCTCGAATTCAAGACCATTGCCGCACCGCTCTTGATAATTTCAACGAATGCCGTGACTGGAACATTTAAAGTCAAGAATAAGAACTTCTTTGTAGATTCCAAGGATTATGAGATCGCTTGGAATATTTCGGTAGATGGCGAAGTTCTCGATTACGGTCGTATAAAACTTCCCGTGATTGCCCCGCAGGCGACGAGTGCTGTCAAAGTTTCCTCCAAGTTCCTGAAGAGCGCTCCAGATCTTGGAGAGCGCTTCATTACTTTTAATGTGGTAAAAAAATCAGAGACAGCTTGGGCGCCGGCCTATGCTGAAGTTGGTTGGGCTCAATTCAAATTACCATCGAAGAAGCTGGCAACTGCCAAGGTAATGGCACCAAAAACGCTCGCAAATACGTTGAATGATGACGGTTCCATTTACATGGGCTTTGGTTCATTTAATCCACATCTCAACCTTTATCGTGCCCCAACGGATAATGACATAATGGGTAATATCTCGCTCCGATGGCATGAATGGGGAATCGATAATCTCGAACGTACAAAGGTAAAGATTTCGAAATTGGGAAATAGTTATAAGGTCTCGTCGATTTACAGCACAAGTACTGGAATCGAAATCAAGCAAACCCAGATCATCAGCGAAATAGTTGATGGATTCAGAGTTGTGGAAGAGACCACCCTTCCAAAAGTCCTGCACGATGTCGCCCGAGTGGGGACAACATTTGAACTCGACCGGAATTTCACCCATCTTCGTTACTTTGGCACTGGTCCTAATGAGACCTATCCCGACCGTCGTTTAAGTCCTATCGGGCGCTACGAATCTGAAGTCGCAGATCAGTATGTTCCCTATGTAAAGCCCCAGGAGAACGGCGGCCACGCGGATGTGCGTTGGTTAGAGATATCCAACAATCATCATGAGACGATTCGCATCGACTTAGAGAAGCCCGGTCAGATGTCGGTTACTCCTCATCGCACTAGCGAATTAGCTTCAGCTACCCACGACGTCGAACTCAAACCTTCGGTGACGGTCGTTTCCATCGACACAATTCATCGTGGGGTCGGTACAGCTTCGTGTGGTCCAGACACGCTAGAAAAATATCTCATCAAGCCTGGTAAATATACGCTGGCCTACACATTGACCTATAAATAGGTGAATCGTGCATGAGATAGCCAAACGGTTTAATTCATTATTTGGCCACGCTCCAGAAGTAGTTGCAGCTGCTCCTGGACGGGTCAATTTAATTGGAGAACATATCGATTACAGCGATGGATTTGTTCTTCCTTTCGCAATATCTGACACAACAACTGTGGCAATGTCGCGCAGAAAAGACGGGATGATTCGAATTGCATCAGCTCAAAAGAGCGCTGAAATTTTTGAATTTTCGCTTGATAAATTAGCCCCGCTTACTGGCGAAAGTTGGGCTAGGTATGCACTTGGAGTTCTTTGGGTTCTCGACGTGGATACGGGAGTTGAATTATTAATTGATGGACGCGTTCCGCTAGGCGCAGGGTTGTCTTCAAGCGCTGCCTTGGAATGTTCGATCGCAATGGCAGTCAACCATTTATTTCAAAAAGGAATGTCGCTTCAGGAATTGGCGAGGGCGACCCAAAAGGCAGAAAACAAATATGTAGGAGTTCCCTGCGGAATCATGGATCAATCTGTCTCACTCATGGCTAAGTCTGGTTCAGCACTCTTGCTTGACTGTCGCGATCTCACGACCGAGAACATTCCATTTCTTATCGCTCCGCAGGGGCTTGAACTCTTAATCATCGATACTCAGGCCCACCATAAATTAGTTGATGGGGGATACGCAGAGCGGCGCGCTTCTTGTGAAAAAGCAGTTGCGACCTTGGGAATCACTTCGCTGCGCGACATATCAGTGGCTGATTATGCTGCACGCCAGTCTGAATTGGATCCAACGACTTATATCCGTGGTTTCCATGCGGTGACGGAGATGAAGCGAGTCTTAGATGCCGTGGAAGCCCTGAAGGCCAACAATTTCGATCGCCTTGGTGACTTACTTAATCAATCACATCGCTCACTTCGCGATGACTACACCGTTTCCTGCCCAGAGTTGAATCTGGCGGTTGATACTGCGCTGGATCAAGGGGCTATTGGCGCGCGGATGGTTGGTGGTGGTTTTGGGGGAAGCGCAATTGCGCTCATAAAAACTGAATATGTGAAGCGTTGCGAAAATGCAATCCAAAGAGCATTTTCTGAAGCAGGTTTTAAAAATCCTCGCTTCTTTACTTCGCTACCTAGCGATGGTGCCCGCGTTATACCCAGTTGAGCGTACGTTCAATCGCTTTATTCCAGTTGTGTAATCCAAGCTCGGCAACGTCAGCACTTATTTCTGGCTTCCAACGATTGCTCTCACGCCACTGAGTCATGAGCTCGGACTTATCGCGCCAAATTCCGACAGCCAGACCAGCTGCATAAGCAGCGCCGAGCGCTGTGGTTTCGGCAACGATTGGCCGGGATACTTCAGTCTGCAGAATATCGGCCTGCATCTGCATGCAGAGTTGATTCTGGGTTATTCCTCCATCGACGCGAAGGACTTTAATGCGCACCCCGGTCTCTTCTTCCATCGCGCGAATAACATCGAGCGTCTGATAACAGATCGCTTCCAGGGTGGCCCGCGCGATATGTGCCTTTGTTGCTGCTCGGGTTAGTCCGACAATTACACCACGAGCATCCCCGCGCCAATAAGGAGCAAAGAGTCCGGAGAATGCTGGAACAAAATAGACGCCCCCACTATCAGGAACACTCTTGGCAAGAGTTTCGACATCGGAGGATTTCTCGATTATTCCTAATTGATCGCGAAGCCATTGCACTGCTGAGCCCGTGACTGCAACAGAACCTTCTAACGCGTACTTGGCAGGCTCATCTCCCAATTTGAAGGCGAGGGTTGTGAGCAGGCCCTTCTTGGAACGAATGATCTCGGTGCCGGTATTGATAAGTGCGAAATTGCCCGTTCCATATGTGGTCTTCGATTCGCCCTTTTCAAAGCAGAGTTGACCTAAGAGTGCGGCGTGCTGATCTCCTACGATTCCAGCTATTGGGATGCGGGCCCCAAATACTCCATTGGGATTGGTATAACCATAAATTTCTGAGGAGCTCTTGATGCTGGCTAGAGAGTCCAGCGGTATATCGAAGATCGCGAGAAGTTCCTCATCCCAATTGAGAGTTTGTAGATTCATCAAGAGCGTGCGCGATGCATTAGAGACATCGGTGACGTGAATATTGTCCTCACTTAAATTCCAAACGAGCCAGGAGTCGATCGTTCCAAAGCGGAGCTCCTGCTGATCCCTTGCGCTGGAAACTGTGGCAGAGTTTCTAAGCATCCAACTCATCTTGCTTGCAGAAAAATAGGGAGCAAGTGGGAGGCCGGTTTTAAAGGTGATTGGAGCGCCTGACCCTACAGAGACCTCATCTAAAATCGATTGGCTTCTGGTGTCTTGCCAGACAATGGCATTTCCTAGAGGGACTCCAGTCATGGCGTTCCAGGCGACAGTAGTTTCTCGTTGATTGGTGATTCCGATGGCAGATAAGTCGCCACCAACTAGACCAGCAGTCGACAGTGCCTCTTTGATGACGGCATCGGTAGCCCGCAAAATTTCAAGGGGATCGTGCTCAACCCATCCAGCTTGAGGGAGGATTTGGGTGTGCTCTTTCTGGGCCACGGCAATGACCGACCCTGCCTGGTCAAAGATCATGAAGCGGGTACTGGTCGTCCCTTGGTCGATCGCCCCGATGTATGACATACCCGTATTCTAAGCACGTGGCCTCCAATAAGTCAGTGCTTAATCCTGAACAACGTAGCGAAGATATCTCCGAATTAAAGTCCCAAGAGTTCGACCTTTTGATCATCGGTGGCGGGGTAGTAGGCAGCGGAATTGCACTCGATGCTGCAGCGCGCGGACTCAAAGTTGCTCTCGTTGAAAGCGACGATTTTGCCGCAGGAACATCTTCAAGATCGAGCAAATTAATTCACGGCGGATTGCGTTACCTCGAGCAATTTGATTTCAAGTTAGTTCGTGAAGCGCTTCACGAGCGAGAAATGATGATTACCGATCAAGCTCCTCACCTAGTTAAACCACTTTCCTTTGTTTACCCATTACATAAAAAATATCTTGACCGTATTTATGTCGGAGCAGGCCTCATGCTCTACGACCTATTGCGCGGAAAACTACGTGCAGTTCCATGGCACCGATACATCACTTTTGGCGAAATGCGTAACGAGGTAAGGTCATTGAATCCAGAGTTAGTCACTGGAGGTCTTGTTTATTTCGACGCACAAGTAGATGATGCCAGGCACACGGTAACGGTGGCACGAACCGCAAAAGACCATGGCGCATATATCGTGACCGGGGCAACGGTTCGACAAATTACGCGTACACCTGAAGGAATAACTGGTGCGGTTGTAGAAGTCGATGGCGAGAACATTAATGTAAAGTCAAAAGTCGTTATTGCAGCTGCTGGTATTTGGAATGAAGAACTTTATGAGCAATTTGGAATAAAGCCAGGCTACAAAATTAAGATGAGCAAAGGTGTTCACATCATCCTTCCCAAGGATGCAATAGATGCCAAGACTGGAATAATTATAAAAACCTCGCTCTCGGTCCTCTTTATCATCCCGTGGGGTAATGAGTGGCTGCTGGGAACAACAGATACGAATTACACAGGTGATCGCGAATATCCTGTGGCTGAAAGCAGCGATGTTGATTACATCATCAATGAAGCGAACAAGGTTTTGCTACCCAAAATTCGGCGGGAGCAGATACTCAGCATTTATGCTGGATTAAGACCACTGGTTTCTCCAGCGAAGGACTCTTCGACAACGAAGATTTCTCGCGAGCACACCGTTGATCATCCACTCAAGGGTTTTGTGAGTATCGCCGGCGGGAAATACACGACTTATCGAGTGATGGCGGCCGATGCCGTTGATGCGGCAATCAAAGATATAAAACGTAGCGTTCCAAAGTCTTCAACAAAGTCGATTCCACTCTTAGGTGCGGCTGGCTATAGGAATCTTGTAAAACAGATCCCTGGGCTTGCGCAGAGTTATTCTGTCTCAACCGCTTGTGTTGAGCGGATGCTTAATCGATATGGATCGCTCATTAGCGATATATTCCAAATGATTGCTAAGGACGCTGATCTTGCAAACGAAATTGTTCCAGGCGCTGGATACATCAAAGCAGAAGTTTTGTATGCCGTAACGCACGAGGGGGCTCGATCGCTGGTGGATGTCATGGCGCGTAGATTGAGAATTGCTATGGAACATTCCAGCCATGGTTTAGGTGTTTCTCGCGAAATAGCAGAGATGATTGCGCCCATTCTGGGCTGGAGTGCCACCGATATACATCGCGAAGTTTTGGGATATGAAGGATTCATTGCAACAGAGATGGCGGCCATGCGGTGACCATAATGTGGGTTCCGCCGAGTGATGAAGAGGTCGCGGAGTTGCTTAGAAGTTCAAAGACCCTAGCAATTGTTGGGGCTTCTGATAACCCTGAGCGCCCTGTCTATGGTGTCAGTGAGTGGCTCTTGGATCACTCTCATTTCCAAATTTTCTTTGTGAACCCACGGCTTGACACCTTATTCGGTCATGATGTTTACCCATCGATTGCCGATATCCCAGAGTGGGTAGATATTGTCGATGTATTCCGTAATGTTGCAGATGTACCCACTGTGTTGGATGAAGCGATAGCCGTTAAAGCTAAGTCGATGTGGCTACAACTAGGTCTGCGTGATGATATTTCTGCAAATCGTGCTGTTAAGAATGGCTTAAAAGTCGTTCAAAATCGCTGCTTGAAAGTTGATTACGACTTACTTCTTCTCAAGCACTAGCGCAACAGAGTTGATGCACCACCGTTGATCGGTTGGGACGTCATATCCTTCGCCATTAAAGAGATGGCCCAAGTGTGATCCGCAATTGGCGCAGCGGACTTCGGTGCGAATTCTCGGTGCAAGGGATGCATCTTCAATGAGCACGACGGCATCATCTTTGGTGGGAGCATAAAAAGAGGGCCAGCCGCAGCCAGAGTGGAATTTATTCTCACTTCTAAATAATTCATTGCCACATGCCTTACAGCGATAACTTCCTTCCACATCAGTGTCGTTGTACTCGCCTGTGAAGGGACGTTCTGTAGCTGCATTGCGCAATACATCGTAAGATAGCGGGTCAATCCGTTCGCGCAGCGCCGCCTCATCAATTGCAAGGGGAAATTCGGGCAGCTTCTCATCACTCATAACGAAAATGTTACCCGCCAATCGCCCCAGATGAAACTTGAAGGGAAGTCACAGGTGTCCGACAGTAAAACCCCAGCAGCTCCTTGTAACCTAAATGTATGAAGAATAAGAGAAGTCTCGTCGCTCTCTTGGCAGTGGGTGCTCTGGCGCTCGGTGCCATCCCTGCTCTGGCGATGGGAAGCGGAAATCCATATCAAGATGCCCAAACCGGCCTCAATTATGTTGTTTATCAACCTAGTTATACCGCTGGATTAGCCTTGAAGCACTTTGGGATGACCACGTGTGGAGTCGGCCGAGATGAATCTCTCTCAGTTCAGTATGGCAGTGGCAAGAAGTTCTTTACTCTTACCGAAAGCTCAGCCAAGAATATCTGCCCGATGAACATGGCGCTTATTCGCGGCGCTACTCGAACCGTGGTCAATAAGCCGGGAGCCGGAAGTTTGGCTGGAACTCAAGTTGTGACAATTAGCGTGGGAATTCCTCGGGCGCAACTCAACCAGTTCTTTTCACATTTACTTCCGAAATACGCCGCCAAGTAACTAAGGCAGAATATTTACCGCACGGGCAATAACTAACCCCACAGTTATAAGTGATGTAGCGCTCTGAATCATCATGAGCATCTTCGCCCACCTTGTTAACGGCATAACATCGGTTGGACTAAATGCGCTCGCGTTTGTATACGATGTAAAGAGATAGTCGAAGTAAGTCGGTTTCCAATGCATCGGCGCATAACTGGGATCTGTCATCTGAGGGAAGAGAAAATCTGGATAAGGATCGATCGCTTCAGCTCTCGCTCCTGGACCTCCACGATCAAACTCCCAGTACCAGAGACTAAAGACGACCATATTGGTAAGCCAGATAGAACCTCCGAAAGCGAGCAGGTTCGAAGGGCTCTTAATCGTTCCATCTATCAACTTTTGCAAAAGGTGGACAGCTGATGCAATATTGCTGGCCGTCATTACTCCGGTAAGAGCGACTCCAGTCCACCAGGTTGATCTGCGGTGGTGAGAAATTCGACCAGGGCTGATCGCAAAGAGCAGTATGGTGAGGAGAGCCTCTAAAATGCAGATTTCAGGCTGGCTCTTGAGGGAGAGTGTTTTGGGGAGCAGGTACTGAAGAACGATCACAATTGCGACGACAAATGAGACCGGCCAGCGATGCTCCCCTGGGTGTGGTCGGTGCCAGTGCGGAAGATTGGGAATGTGGAATTCAGGCAGACTCATAAGGGCATCCTTTCAATTGGAGCAGGTAGGTACAAGCCTTGAATTTCGCCGAGTTACCCATTACCTGTAACCTTGCGGGCGTAGGTCCGCCCCCTTAGCTCAGTCGGTAGAGTGCTTCCATGGTAAGGAAGAGGTCATCGGTTCGATTCCGATAGGGGGCTCGAAAATTACTCTTGGCGGGGTAGCTCAGCTTGGTAGAGCATGCGGCTCATAATCGCAGTGTCGCCGGTTCAAGTCCGGCCTCCGCTACCCAGTTCTCGCTCTATCCAGTATCAGATTGAGCGCGATTTAGACGAATCTAGAGGGATGAAGTAACCTTCACCTCTTACGTTTTCCGAAAAAAAAGGAGCACGACCATGGCAAGTAAGAGCGCGGATGTCCGCCCTAAGATCACTATGGCCTGTGTCGAGTGCAAAGAGCGTAATTACATTACAAAGAAGAACCGTCGTAATGACCCAGACCGCCTTGAGCTCAAGAAGTTCTGCCCACGTTGCAAGCTTTCTACGGTTCACCGCGAAACTCGTTAAATAATGCTCAACCCCGACCTCGTCGGGCGCACCTTCGCGGGTGCCACACGTACGACAATCACCGCAGAATCTATAGCCGCATTTGCGCTCGCTTTAGGTGAACCAGAAACACATTTAGCGCCTCCTACCTTTGCCATCACGATCTCACTCGAGCAGTCACAATCTGTGCTCGTCGATTCCGGTCTGGACTGGAGCCGGGTGGTTCACGGTGATCAAAGATTCAGTATTTTCAAGCAGCTGACAGCTGGGATGCAGATTCAATGCGATTCGACGATCGAGAGCGCTCGCGTCATGGCAGGAAATGAAATCATTACCGTTCGCTCCGACCTTATTGAGTCTGGCGAAGTCGCAGTTTCTAGCTGGTCGACGTTGGTATTTCGCGCATGAGTATCTTCACCGTTGGCGAAGTTTTGCCTAGCAAGAGCTACATTATTAATAGAGCATCTCTCGTTACTTATGCCAATGCCAGCGGAGATCAAAACCCAATCCATCAGGATGAAGATTTCGCAAAATCGGTTGGGTTGGAAAATGTCATTGCGCACGGCATGTACACCATGGGACTTGTCGGACAGTACGTCAGCAGCATGGCTGGAAGTAGCTCAAAGGTAAAGGAATTTTCTGCTCGCTTTACCAAACCCGTGCTAGTTCCCGCGGGAGTTAATGTGCATCTAGAGGTGAGCGCAACAGTCGTAGAGCTGACCGACGAAGTGGCTCGATTGGAAATTACCGCCACATGCAACGAGGTAAAAGTTTTGGGGATGGCAAAAGCCGTCATATTACTATGAGCGCCCCAGAAGTCGTCGTTGAATTAGCTCGGGCACGGTTGGCAGCACGGGCTGCTAAGGACTGGGCGCTAGCCGATCAGCTTCGGAATAAGATCGCAGAACATGGCTTTGAAGTTCTCGATGTGGCGGATGGTTTTGAGTTCAAACTCAAATCTCCCTTCCCCATAGTTTCTCGCGTGGGTGATGTGCGAAAATTCACCGATAAAACCTTTGAGAGCGCGATTGCGATAATTGCTGATGGATACATTGAAGACCTCAGCGCTGCCATCTCGAGCATAAAAGAGTTTGCTCCCACAACTTGTGCAATTCTAGTTTTGATCTCCGGAAAACCCGAGTTGGGATCTATCGCTGCTGCACTAGATTCTCGAACATTCATCACTCAGATCCAAGAAGGCGTCGGTTGGGGAGAGGCCGCAAATGCGCTACTTAAGTTTGCACCCGCCCCCTATGTAATCATCATGGATCCTTCTACCCGCCTCTTAGCTGATGCGATCACTCCGACATTGGCGGCCCTCGCAACTGGAGAGTGGGCAGCAGTTGGTTGGCGTGGGGGATTAATAAACATTGCAGATGAATGGCGCAGCGTTGACGATAAAGGCGTGGGTTCTGTCGATGTCCTCTTTAGTTATTTTCTAGGGCTCAATCGCGAGAGCGCGATCGAGAGCGGCGGATTCAACAACCGAGCCATCTATTACCGCAATGCTGATATCGAGTTCTCACTTCGCTTGCGCCAATCTCGCGGCAATCTGCTCCAGATAGATCTTCCACTCGAACAAGCTCGCCACCATGGCTATTACGACACAGACCCCACATATAGAGATGAGCAGTCCAAGAAGAATTACGACCGAATTTTGGAGCGATTCCGCGGTAAGAATGAGATCTTGGTGGAGCGCCGCTAGCCTTACCCCATGACCAACCTCTCCGAGCTCACCACTCTGCACGTGGGTGGTCCAGCGCAGAAGGTGGTCCGCGCAAAAACTGAGGATCAGTTGGTCCAGACGATCAACGAAGCTGATGAAAGCGGCACGCCACTATTAATTATTGGCCGCGGTTCAAATCTCTTGGTGGGTGATGCCGGATTTAATGGCACTGTTATTGTCGTCGAAACCGAGGGTAACTCCTATGAAATAGATGCCTGCAGTGGCGGAATGCTACAAGTGGCTGCCGGTGTTGATTGGGATGAATTTGTTGCCTTCACGATTGCAAAGAATTTGGCCAACCTGGAATCACTGAGTGGAATTCCTGGCACCGTGGGGGCCGCGCCTATTCAAAATATTGGCGCCTACGGTCACGAAGTCTCTGAAGTCATTGCGCGATTGCGCACCTATGACAGGACCACCAAATCGGTGAAGACCTTCACCGCGGATCAATGCGAGTTTGGCTATCGAGACTCGCTCTTTAAGCGTGACCCTGAAAGATATGTCATTCTCGATGTCACCTTTCAACTCCGTCGCGGTGAGCATTCACTTCCTATTAAATATCAGGAACTTGCCGATCAACTAGGCGTTGCACTTGAAACTCGCGTTCCAACGGTAGAACTCCGTGCAGCTGTACTAACTTTGCGCGCTAAAAAAGGGATGCTCTACAACTCCGAATCTCACAATTGGTCGGCTGGTTCCTTCTTCATAAATCCGATTGTTCCAGCAGCACAAGCACAAACACTTCCAGATAACGCACCTCGCTGGCCGCAAGCAGATGGTTCGATCAAACTCTCTGCTGCTTGGTTAATGGAGCATGCGGGAGTAGCCAAAGGTGAAGCGCTCAACGGCGCCAAGATTTCTGACGCACATGTCTTAGCTCTCACCAATGGGGGAGAAGCAACAACCGCTGACATTCTCGCTCTTGCTCGGAGCGCACGCGCCCGAGTTGAAGGGAAATTTGGAATTACCTTGAAACCCGAAGTTCGTTTTGTTGGAGTCGAACTTTAAATAGCTTCGGACAACAACTTCTTAACCCGAGCGATTCCTTCAACGATATCCGCATCGCTTAAAGCGTAAGAAAAGCGCAGGTATCCCGAAGGACCGAATGCTTCGCCAGGAACAGCAGCAACCTCTACCTCATCCAGAATCAGGGTTGCGAGCTCTGCCGACGTCTGTGGGCGCTTGCCCCGAATCTCTTTTCCGAGCACACCTTTAACCGAGGGATAGACATAGAAAGCACCTGTTGGTGTTGGGCAAACCACTCCAGGAATTTCATTGAGCAAACCGACGATCAATTTACGTCGACGATTAAATGCGGTTCCCATTTCATGAACGGCCTTTAAGTCTCCGCTAACTGCTGCAATGGCCGCGCGCTGTGAAACGTTAGAGACGTTAGAGGAGAGGTGAGACTGCAAGTTAGTCGCCGCCTTGATGACATCCTTAGGTCCGATCATCCAGCCCACACGCCAACCAGTCATTGCATAGGTCTTAGCGACACCGTTGAGAATGATGGTCTGATTCGCCAGTTCTGGGACCACAACCGGCATGCTCGGTGCGGTAGCACCGTCATAGAGAAGGTGTTCATAGATCTCGTCAGTGATTATCCAGATGCCGTGTGCCAAAGCCCACTCGCCAATTGCCTTAACTTGGTCGTACGAATAAACCGAACCCGTTGGATTAGAAGGTGAGCAGAATAAAATTGCCTTGGTCTTATCGGTTCGTGCAGTTTCGAGTTGTTCAACGGAAACTAAATAGTTCTGGCTCTCGTCGGCGAAAACTTCGACTGCCTTACCACCGGCCAATTTGATGCATTCGGGATACGTGGTCCAGTACGGTGCAGGCAGAATCACTTCATCTCCGGGATTAATGATTGTTGCAAAGGCTTGGTAGACAGCCTGCTTACCGCCATTAGTTACCAAGACTTGATCGGGCGTAATTGCATATTGTGAATCGCGCAGCGTCTTGGCAACGATCGCATCGCGCAATTCTGGTAAGCCAGGCGTGGGGGTGTAGCGATGATTAGCTAGCTTGGCAGCTGCATCGATGGCCGCTTGAACGATGTAATCGGGAGTTGGGAAGTCCGGTTCACCCGCGCCGAAGCCAATGACCGGCTTCCCCGCGGCTTTTAGCGCTTTCGCCTTGGCATCTACTGCGAGGGTGGCCGATTCAGCGATTGCGGCGATACGGGTTGAGATTCTTGGTTTTTCCATCTTTTCAGCGCTCATAAGGGGAAGTATGCCAAACCTGGATCGGATCTCGCTCACGGCCGATCGCTCGGTTTTACTCCCACCGCCTTGGGCTCTAGACTCCTCGTTCTGGCGCTTGCATTAGGTCACGATTAGTCGTGTCTAAAGCGCGCTTGAAGGGCAGTAGCTCAACTGGCCAGAGTTCCGGTCTCCAACACCGGCGGTTGGGGGTTCAAGTCCCTCCTGCCCTGCAAGACAGGTCTATGCAATAAGAGAGGTAACACAAGTGATCGACGAGAAGCACGATACTGAAGAAGGCAATGGTGCAGGTGGCCTCTTTGGTCGCATCAACCTGTTCTATCGTCAGGTTGTCGCTGAACTTCGCAAGGTTGTGTGGCCTACCCAGAAGCAATTGACGACATATACGGCTGTTGTATTCGTATTCGTTGGATTTATCATTGCTGTCGTATCTATTCTCGACGTCGCACTCACCAAAATCGTTTTCTGGATCTTTGGGTAAGGGCGAATAATGACAATAGAAAATCCATTTTTTGAAGAGACGGTAACTCCTGAGGCTGCTCCCGTTGCGGTTGATGCCTTCGAAGCTGCGCTCAATGCAACCACTGTTGCAGAACCCGTAGGCGAGACCGTTGTCGCCGATGAAGAAATCGGTACCCCGGAAGCACTAGAGGCAATTGATGAAGAAGTCGCTCTAGAGGCGGAAGATGAGAACGATCCAAATGCCGAATTCCGCCGTGCACTTCGTACCGCATCTGGTGATTGGTATGTCGTTCACTCATATGCCGGATACGAGAAGAAGGTTAAGGGAAATCTAGCCAACCGAATTCAGGCTCTTAACATGGAAGATTTCATCTTCCAAGTAGAAGTTCCTGAAGAAGAGGTCACTGAAATTAAGAATGGGCAGCGCAAGCAGGTTAAGCGCAACGTCTTCCCAGGCTATGTCCTCGTTCGTATGGATCTCACCGATGAGTCTTGGTCATGTATCCGAAACACCCCTGGTGTTACCGGATTCGTTGGAAATGCCCATCACCCATCACCATTGAGCTTGCAAGAGGTTGAAAATATTCTTGCTCCGCGTCCAGCCAAGAAGGGCGATAAAGCCGAGATTAAAGTTGTTGACTTTGAAATTGGCGAATCGGTCACCGTTATGGATGGCCCATTTGCGACGCTTCCTGCTTCGATCTCAGAGATCATGCCAGAGCAAGCAAAACTCAAGGTACTTGTTTCGATCTTCGGACGCGAAACACCAGTAGAGCTTTCATTCCATCAAGTACAAAAAATATAGAAAAAACGTTAGTCCCAGCTAATACAAAAAGGAAACCAAAAAAATGGCACCAAAGAAGAAGGTAACTGCACTTATCAAGTTGCAGATTCAGGCAGGCGCTGCCACACCAGCTCCACCAGTGGGTCCTGCCCTTGGTCAGCACGGTGTAAACATCATGGACTTCGTTAAGCAATACAACGCTGAAACTGAGTCACAAAAGGGTCAGATCATTCCAGTAGAAATCACTGTCTACGAGGATCGTTCTTTCACATTCATCACAAAGACACCTCCAGCTTCACGTTTAATCTTGAAGGCTGCTGGGGTCGAAAAGGGTTCTGCTATCCCTCACAAGACCAAGGTTGCAAACATCACCAAGGCTCAAGCAGCAGAGATCGCGAAGATCAAGATGTCAGACCTCAATGCAAATGACATTGATGCTGCAACTCTTATCATCGAAGGTACTGCACGTTCTATGGGAATTACGGTTTCCAACTAACTCTAAGAAATTAGAGAAAACAAATAACTGGGAAGTGGGAGGAGCTCGCTGCTCCGCTAAACCACAACTCCAAAACAACTAGGGAGAAGATATGAAGCGCAGTAAGAAGTATACGGAAGCGGCCGCTAAGGTCGATCTGAAGAACGTCTATTCACCAATGGCTGCAGTCAAGCTTGCGAAGGAAACTTCGGTTACCAAGTATGACGCATCAGTTGAGGTAGCACTTGTTCTCGGTGTCGATCCAAAGAAGGCTGATCAAGCAATTCGTTCCACAGTTAACCTGCCACACGGAACCGGTAAGACGGCTCGAGTCTTGGTATTCGCTGGTGGAGAGCGCGCCGAAGAGGCACGCGCAGCTGGTGCCGACATCGTTGGTGCTGACGAATTGATCGAAGAGGTTGCAAAGGGTCGTCTTGATTACGACGCTGTTGTTTCCACGCCAGAATTGATGGGTAAGGTCGGTCGCCTTGGAAAGGTTCTTGGACCTCGCGGTTTGATGCCTAACCCAAAGACCGGAACCGTAACAACAGATGTCGCGAAGGCTGTTACAGATATCAAAGGCGGAAAGATCGAATTCCGTGTTGATAAGAACTCAAACCTCCACTTCCTAATCGGTAAGGTTTCATTTACCGCCGATCAACTCGCTGAGAACTATGCAGCGGCGATCGAAGAGGTAGTTCGTTCCAAGCCAAGCTCATCTAAGGGACGTTTCATCAAGAAGTCAGTCATTTCGACCACGATGGGACCTGGAATTCCAGTAGATACCTCAGTGGCTCGCGAAGGCGGACCTTCAATCCAATAAAGGCTTAAAAGCCAATATATTTACCTAAAGGGATTTACTTAAAGGGTAGGCGTTGATCGAGCGGGTTTGACCCGCAGCGGATCGATGGCCTACCCTTTCGCTATCACCAAAGACTGCAGGTCTCTGGTTGGTCCCGCAAAGGACTGACTAGAAATAATTCTCGCAAGAGAGCCCGCATAGGTACACACGAGACCTCGTGCGCACTTATGCGCCGGGGATTTTTTTATTTCCAAAAGGAAACTTTTGAATGAAAAACCTGGCGTGGTGAAGAGTAGAAAGGGAGCTAATGGCTCGTTCTGATAAAGAAACAGCTGTCGCTGAACTTACGGAAGATTTCCGTACGTCAAGCGCAACTGTCCTCACTGAATACCGCGGTCTAACCGTGGCTTCAATGAAGGAACTTCGCCGATCACTTGGTACCGATACTAAGTATTCAGTTGTGAAGAACACCTTGACCAAGATTGCTGCAAAGGCTGCCGGAGTAGATCTCTCTGATGATCTTCTCGTTGGCCCATCTGCAGTTGCCTTTATCAAGGGTGACCCAATCGATGCAGCAAAGAGTCTGAAGAACTTCCAGAAGGAGCACCCACTTCTTGTTATCAAGGGTGGCGTCTTCGAAGGAAAGGCAGTCTCTACTGCAGAGAT
>CAIUIT010000137.1 GCA_903899375.1 uncultured Actinomycetes bacterium | reverse complement strand
GGGTCGACTTTCCCACATTTGGCAGTCCGACGATTCCGATTGAGAGGCTCACGAGGAGGCTAGCCTACGGGGCTTTGTCGGTCCTTCCTGCCACGATACGGCTATGAGCAACAGCGCAACGGCAATACTGGCCCTGGTTATAGGGCTTTTCCTCGGAATCGCCCTCGGAACCATGCTGGCCCGGGCTAAAAACCGCCCTATCGACACCTCTGCCCAACAAATAGCTATGGCTGGCGAGCTCGCAGCAGCACAGACCTTGATCGCCGAATACAAGACCCAAATTGAAGCAGATCGGAGCAAATCCGATGCCGCCATCAAACTCAACGCAGAGTTAGAGGCGATGAAGACTCGTGTCGAAGATTTAAGTCGAATTTCTCAAGATGCCGACCGCCGTCGATTGACCGCAGAGGCCGAAATCAAATCTCAGATTAACCAGATGGCATCGCATAATGAAAATTTAGTGAATCAGACGCGCGCTATTGCTGGCGCGCTGGCTAGTTCACAGACCCGTGGCAAATTTGGTGAAGCAGCGTTAGAGCAATTGCTACTTGGTGCTGGACTCATCGAAGGTGAACACTTCACCCGTCAACGCTCTGCAGAGCGCAGCGAGACATCAGGAGCAATCCCTGACATCACAATCAATTTACTCGGCGGATCAGTTCTCTACATCGACTCTAAATTTCCCTTCGAGCGTTTCTACGAAGCCTTCGAGACCGAAGATCCCGATGCTCGCAAAGAACTTTTGGCTTTGCACACCAAGGATCTCTTAAAGCATATTGAAGCTCTCTCCAAGCGCAAGTACGCCGAACGAGGCGCCTCCCCCGATTTCGTCATCCTTTATGCCCCGGTTGATTCCATCTTTACCGAAGCGCTTCGCTCTGATCCGGCTCTCTTAGATAAAGCATTTGCACTCGGTGTCACCATTGCCACACCTACATCAATGATGGCGCTACTTCGTACTGTCGGATATCTCTTTAGCCGTAACCGTGTTGCTACTAATGCCGCCGAAATTCAAGAGCTGGCAACCAAGTTCCTCAAAGATGTCTCATCTTTGCACGAGAAGATCGTGACTGTCGGCGAGCGCCTCAAGAGCACCCTCAAGGCTTACAACGAATTAATTCCAACCGCCGAAACCACAGTCTTATCGGCCGCCAAGAAGATGCGATCCTTAGAAGTTGTGGGTAAAACCCCGAAGGCGATCCCAGAGTTATCCGAAAATGTGCGTCAATTACACTCCAAATTAGCTCCCAGCGAAGATGACTACATCGAAGTCGAAGAGGTTGAGGTCGATCTCACCCTCGAATTAGAGGATAATGAGTGATATGAGTACCACCTCTCGCGCCCTTCCCAAGCCCATTAAAGGGGCCGGTCTAACTAACGCCGGTGTGGTTATCCTGCAATTCTTACTTATCCTTCTTGCAGAGACCATCGAATACCAAGTCGGTAAGGTCGGAATCATTACTGGGATCGCACTCATCATCGCCGTCGCGGGCGGTTTTTATCTGGGTCGCCCCGGTACGACATTTGCTACCGTCGTTAATCCACCGATCGTCTACTTCTTTATTACCGTTGTTCTTATTGCAACTGTGGGAGGAGCCGGGTTACACGTTACAAAGTTTGGCCTTGATCTCGTAACAACGCTGGGTGGCGCAGCGCCATATTTGGTAGTTGCAACGCTTCTTGGTTGGGCTTGGCACTTTTGGGTGCAACGAAGAGCAAGGAAATCTTAAGACTTGCCCGCTGCCTTTAAATCTTTACGTAGCTCTGGCGGTATTGCAAAGAGCAGGTGTTCTTCACTGGCGGTTACGGTTTCAACTTCGCCGTATCCCCGCTCTGCCAGCCAAATCAATACATCCTTTACCAATATCTCTGGAACTGATGCGCCGCTACTTACGCCAACGGTTTCAACTCCGGTCAACCACTCCTCTTTTACCTCGGCGGCATAATCCACGAGGTAAGCAGCCTTTGCACCGTACTCGAGTGAAACTTCAACAAGGCGCACCGAGTTAGAAGAGTTAACAGACCCAACGACAATGACTAGGTCAGAGCGTGGTGCAATCTCTTTAATCGCAGTTTGGCGGTTCTGCGTTGCATAACAGATGTCATCACTCGGTGGATCGACAAGTTGTGGGAACTTCTTCTTTAATTCGCGCACGGTCTTGATGGTTTCATCAACGCTCAAGGTGGTCTGTGATAACCAGATCAATTTCTTACCTTCGCGCAGGTGAATGCTGTCGATCTCATCTGCGGTATCGATGACAAAAACATTGTCGGGGGCTTCACCCGCGGTACCTTCGACCTCTTCGTGGCCATGATGGCCAACGAGCAAGATGTCATAATCTTCACTGGCAAAGCGCTTAACTTCGTGATGCACCTTGGTAACCAAGGGGCAAGTAGCATCGATGGTTTTCAGATTTCGATCGGCTGCTGCCTTATGAACGGCAGGTGAGACACCGTGAGCCGAGAAGATAACCAGGGCGCCTTCAGGGACTTCATCGGTTTCAGAGACGAAGATCGCTCCCCGGGCCTCTAAAGTCTGGACCACATGCTTGTTATGGACGATCTCTTTACGCACATAAACCGGCGCACCGTAGAGATCAAGGGCTTTTTCCACCGTAATTACCGCGCGATCGACCCCAGCGCAGTACCCGCGTGGCGCAGCTAACAGCACCTTTTTACCCATGCTCCAATCGTATCTAAAAGTATGATTGCGGGCATGCCTGAGTTTAATTACGAGGATCTGCTGCCAATCGGCCCTGATGAGACCGAATATCGCCTGGTCACAACCGAGGGCGTCTCTACCTTTGTAGCCCAAGGCATGGAGTTTCTGCAGGTCGCACCCGAAGCAATCTCGGCGCTCACCGCAGCGGCGATTCACGATATTTCGCATTACCTGCGCAGCGCGCACTTGCAACAACTCAAAAATATTTTGGATGATGTCGAAGCTTCGCCGAATGATCGTTTCGTCGCACTCGATCTATTAAAGAATGCCAACATTGCAGCTGGTGGCGTACTACCAATGTGTCAAGACACCGGCACCGCGATTGTTATGGGCAAGAAGGGTCAGCGCACCCTGACTTCTGAGAAGGATGAAGTATCTGTATCGCGCGGCGTGTATGACGCCTTCACCAATCTCAACCTGCGCTATTCACAAATGGCCCCAATAACTATGTGGGAAGAGAAGAACACGGGCAACAATCTGCCTGCCCAGATTGAGATTTATTCGGATTCTGAACACCCCAACGAATACAACTTCCTCTTCATTGCCAAGGGTGGCGGTAGCGCCAACAAATCTTTCTTGTATCAAGAGACCAAAGCTGTATTGAATCCCAAGTCGTTCATGGTGTGGCTCGATGAGAAACTGCGTTCCATCGGCACCGCCGCCTGCCCTCCTTATCATTTAGCAATTGTCATCGGCGGTACCAGCGCCGAACACACCGTTAAGACCGCAAAGCTCGCCAGCACAAAGTATTTGGATTCACTCCCCCGCACGGGTGATGCCAAGACTGGGCATGCATTTAGAGATGTTGATCTCGAAGAAGAAGTCCTTAAGTTAACTCGCACACTCGGCATTGGTGCGCAATTCGGTGGCAAGTACTTCTGCCACGATGTTCGCGTTGTCAGATTGCCACGCCACGGCGCATCACTTCCGATCGCTATCGCAGTCTCTTGTTCCGCCGATCGCCAAGCTAAGGGCAAGATCACCAAAGATGGAGTCTTCCTAGAAAAGTTGGAACGCGAACCCGCACACTTCTTGCCAGAGACCACCGATGAACATCTCGATGGCGAGGCTGTCTCTATCGACCTCAATGCGCCGATGCAAGATGTATTAGCCACACTCTCCCAGTACCCAATTAAGACCAGACTTTCACTCAACGGCACCTTGATTGTGGCTCGCGATATCGCGCATGCCAAACTCAAAGAACTGCTTGATTCGGGTCAGCCGCTGCCGCAATACTTTAAAGATCACGCTGTTTATTACGCCGGTCCCGCGAAGACTCCAGAAGGTTATGCATCAGGATCCTTCGGTCCCACCACCGCAGGTCGCATGGACTCTTATGTCGAGCAGTTCCAAGCCGCCGGCGGATCTATGATCATGCTCGCTAAGGGAAATCGCTCCCAACAAGTTACCGATGCCTGTAAAGCCCTCGGGGGCTTTTACTTAGGGTCTATCGGTGGTCCAGCAGCTCGATTAGCCCTTGATTGCATCCGCAAGGTTGAAGTCTTGGATTATGCCGAGCTAGGGATGGAAGCGGT
>CAIUIT010000136.1 GCA_903899375.1 uncultured Actinomycetes bacterium | reverse complement strand
GAGTTGATGTACATCATGATGTCGCGATCTGGATCCATCGACTCGAGGGTCAAGAGCTGAGCCATGACATCGTTTGCCACGGTGTCATCAATTGCTTGACCAACGAAAATGATGCGCTCTTCGAAGAGCTTTGTGTATGGATCTAAGCGCTTGTAGCCATACGAAGTCTTCTCTTCGATAGTTGGAAGCACATAACGGCTGGTAATTTCTTGTGACTTATTCATCTCGTTATTCATGCTGTTCCACCACTTCCAGAAACTTGTCCCACAGAACGGACGACGTGATCGACTAGCCCATAACTCTTTGCCTCTTCGGCATCGAACCAACGATCGCGATCTGAATCTGCAGTGATCTTCTCTACTGTTTGACCTGAATGGAAAGCAATGAGTTCTGCCATCTTGCGCTTGGTGAACTTCATCTGATCCGCTTGAATCTTAATTTCTGTGGCTGTTCCGCCAATGCCGCCAAGTGGCTGGTGCATCAAGACGCGAGCATTAGGAAGCGCATAACGCTTGCCAGGTGCGCCCGCAGTTAAAAGGAACTGGCCCATCGATGCTGCAAGGCCCATCGTCACAGTTGCAACATCGTTCTTGATGTATTGCATCGTGTCGTAGATCGCCATACCTGCAGAGACAGAACCGCCTGGTGAGTTGATGTACAAGAAAATGTCTTTCTCTTGATCTTCTGCTGCTAGTAGCAACATTTGAGCGGCAATGGCATTGGCCATATTGTCCTCAACTTGCCCGACCATAAAAATGATGCGCTCACGAAGTAGGCGCTGGTAGACCTGATCGTCTAATCCGCCTACATATTGAGCCGCTGAACGCGCGGTGATTGGATCCACTTTTCCTCCTGACATCAACGCTGAAAGCCCAGCTTTATCTCCTGTAATGACAGTAACAATCTTTCGCCTCTAACGCTTCCCAATTTCGGCAACTTTCCCGTTTGGGCTGTTCGCTCTGAGAGAAGTGTTATTCGGAAACCTCGGCAGGAACCTCGGAAGGAACCATTGGCTTTGGACGGAGAGCTTCTAGATCAACGCTCTTGCCGGACTTGGTAACAACCTTGACGCGACCCAGAACAGAAGCCAGCGCCTTGGCACGAGCTACCTCAGAAACCATCGTAGAAACCTGACCGTTCATGGTCACCTCTTGGATGAACTGATCTGGACTCATTCCATAACGCTGAGATTGGCGCACCAAGTACTCAGTGAGCTCGTTCTCATTTACTGAAACATCTTCAGCGGAAACGATGGTGTCCAAAATAATTTCATATGTGAGTTGCTTTGTGGTTTGGCCAGTGACCTCTTCACGGTGAGTGGTGTCTTCAAGACGACCCTCTCCTTCAAGATGGCTGTTGACTTCATCTTCGATCAAATTCTGAGGAAGTGGAACGGTGAGAGATTCAACGAGCGTCTCTACGAGTTGATCACGTGCAGCAGCACCTTGCTCAAGAGCCTTTACGCGCTCTATGCGAAGTTGAACGTCACTCTTAAGTTCGGCAAGGGTGTCAAACTCCGAAGAGAGCTTTGCAAAGGAATCATCCAGTGGGGGAAGCTCGCGAGTCTTAACTGCTTTCACAGTTACATCGACCTCACCGGTTTCGCCTTCAGGCATGCCCACAAGAGTTGTAGCGAAACGCTTGCTTTCGCCAACCGAGAGGCCTGCCAGGGCATCATCAAGTCCATCAACCATTGTGTTTGAGCCGACTTCGTAAGAAATATCGTTAGCGGTTCCACCATCGAGGGCTTTGCCACCAACTGAAGCAATGAGATCGATCGTGACGAAATCGCCATTTTCAACTGACTTCTCTGCGGTAGTCAAAGTTCCAAAGCGAGCGCGAAGCGCATCAACCTTCTCATCTATTTCTTTGTCTCCGACGACAACATCTTCAAAAGTAATTGTCATCTCTGAAAAATTAGGAAGCGAAATTTCTGGACGAACATCTACCTCAACGGTGAAAGTGAATTTCTCTTTATCAACCAATTCAGTGATATCTACCTGCGGGCGGCCGATAGCGGCAATTGCATGCTCTTTCTTGGCGATCGAGTAGAAGTCACCCATCGAGAGATTGATTGCTTCATCAAGGATGGCAGCACGTCCAACACGTTGCTCAACGAGAGCAGCTGGGACTTTGCCTTTACGGAATCCTGGGACAGTAATCTTCTCCGACAGAGCCTTGGTGGCCTTTGTCATATACGGAGCTAGCTCTTCGAATGAAACATCGATAGTTAATTTCGTACGAGTTTCGTTGAGTTTTTCTATGGCGCTTTTCACGAAGGCCCTTTCGACTGATTGGTCTGATTTCTGGTCGGGGCGGGGAGATTCGAACTCCCGGTCTCCTGCTCCCAAAGCAGGCGCGCTAGCCACTACGCTACGCCCCGTCGGCGTAAGTGAGCAGTCTAAGGGTAGAAGTTCACAACTCCCAACCGAAGCCGATAGCCTTACCCCCTGAACGCACGACCCCCCATGGCGGGCGCCCCTAAAAGGCACCTTCCCGTGAGGCAATAATGCGGGTGTAGCTCAATGGTAGAGCCCCAGCCTTCCAAGCTGGCCATGCCGGTTCGATCCCGGTCACCCGCTCCAGCCTTTTAGGTGAGCGATCCCACAAGTTGGACAACATACGTTCCAGCAAAAGTCACCGAATCTACTGAAGTGTTATCCAAGGCTGAAATGGTCGCGCCCAATTGGAATGTCGTAGGAACCGAAGTTCCATCTATCGTCGCTACAACATCCAAATTCGTATCATTTTCCCCGAGTCCAGTTCGATAA
The DNA here is from genome assembly GCA_903899375.1 of uncultured Actinomycetes bacterium. Lineage (GTDB taxonomy): Bacteria > Actinomycetota > Actinomycetes > Nanopelagicales > Nanopelagicaceae > PALSA-747. The sequence goes on along the minus strand of CAIUIT010000136.1, from coordinate 539 downwards.
CTTCGACCATCGCTAATCAAATAACTCATTTGAATAGAAGGTGATCCGCCCAATGCATAGAGACTTATATTGAGCGATGCGAAATCCGTAACTGCTCTAACTCCGTAAATTAGTAAGTGAACAAAATAATCTTTGCCCGGTGCAAAAGTTCCAAATGCACCTGAGGTAACTGATGCCCCAGTCCCGGCTTTTAACTGCTGAGGAAATCCAATTAGGCCAATCGACATTTGCGAAGGTCCAGTTGCGCCTTGAGGACCTGTTGATCCCGTTGCGCCGACTGCGCCAGTAGTTCCGGTTGCACCAGTATTTCCAGTTGCTCCTGCTGGTCCCGTTGGGCCTGCAGCTCCCGCTGGGCCTGCAGCTCCCGTTGAACCTACAGGACCAGCAGGTCCCGTAGGCCCTGCTGGTCCTGTAGGCCCTGCTGGTCCTGTATCGCCGTTGATACCAGCGGTTCCCGGTACACCCTGGACACCTTGAACACCTTGGGGTCCCGTGAAACCTTGAGGTCCCTGCGCTCCAGTTGAGCCTTGGGGACCCTT
>CAIUIT010000135.1 GCA_903899375.1 uncultured Actinomycetes bacterium | reverse complement strand
GTTACCGTGGCGACCAGCGAGCTTGTCACCATCTTGAATCTTGCGCTTCTGTGCAACATAAACGCGAACAACTTGGTTCACGCCTGCTGGAAGTTCGTAATCTTCAGAGTCAGAGATTGATACTCCGATGACCTTGCCAGATTCACCGTGTGGAACCTTAAGTGAGGTATCGCGAACTTCGCGAGCCTTCTCACCGAAGATGGCACGGAGCAAGCGCTCTTCTGGGGTGAGCTCGGTTTCTCCCTTAGGAGTTACCTTTCCAACCAAGATATCGCCTGGAACTACATCGGCACCAACACGAATGATTCCGCGATCATCAAGATCGGCAAGAACTTCTTCGCTGACGTTAGGAATATCGCGAGTGATCTCCTCGGGTCCAAGCTTGGTATCACGTGCATCGACTTCATACTCTTCGATGTGAATCGAGGTAAGTACATCGTCTTGCACAAGACGCTGAGAGAGGATGATCGCATCTTCGTAGTTGTGACCTTCCCATGACATGAATGCCACGAGCAAGTTTTTACCAAGAGCCATCTCACCCTTATCGGTGCTTGGGCCATCGGCAACTACTTGACCAGGCTCAACGCGATCGCCTTGAGCAACAACGACTTTCTGGTTGCGGCTGGTGCCTTGGTTAGAGCGAATAAACTTTTCTAGGAAGTAATGCTCAGTTGTGCCATCGTCGTTCATGACGGTGACTTCATCTGATTGAACTTCGGTAACTACACCAGGCTTGCGGCCCAGAGTTACATCGCCAGCATCAACAGCTGCACGGAACTCCATACCGGTACCAACGAATGGTGCTTCGGCGCGAAGAAGTGGAACTGCCTGACGCATCATGTTCGATCCCATAAGCGCACGGTTAGCATCATCGTGCTCCAGGAATGGAATCATTGCGGTAGCAACAGAAACCATCTGACGAGGTGAGACGTCCATGTAATCAACTTCGTCGGCGAGAATATATTCAACTTCTCCACCGCGACGACGAACAAGTACGCGCTCTTCTGCGAAATGTGAATCAGTGGTCAAAGGAGCATTTGCCTGCGCGATGATGTGTTCATCTTCTTCATCGGCGGTGAGGTAATCGATGGTGTCGGTGACCTTGCCCTTTGTAACCTTGCGATACGGAGTCTCGATAAATCCAAATGGAGTTACGCGAGCATATGTAGCGAGCGAACCGATAAGTCCGATATTTGGACCTTCAGGAGTTTCGATCGGACACATGCGGCCGTAGTGCGATGGGTGAACGTCACGAACTTCGAAGCCAGCACGCTCACGCGATAGACCTCCAGGTCCGAGCGCTGAAAGACGACGCTTGTGGGTCATTCCCGATAGCGGGTTGGTCTGATCCATGAACTGTGACAATTGGGAAGTTCCGAAGAACTCCTTTATTGACGCAACTACTGGACGAATGTTGATCAAGGTCTGCGGTGTAATTGCTTCAACATCTTGTGTGGTCATGCGCTCACGAACAACGCGCTCCATACGAGAAAGTCCGGTGCGGACTTGGTTCTGAATCAATTCACCAACTGTGCGCAGGCGACGGTTACCGAAGTGATCGATATCGTCGGTCTCGACGCGAACTTCCTTGCCGTATTCCATAAGAGCATCGCCCTTGTGAAGTGAGACCAGGTACTTAATCGTTGCAACGATATCTTCAATGTTAAGAAGGCCCTTAGAAAGTTGTAGATCAAGACCCAGCTTCTTATTAACCTTGAAGCGACCGACCTTTGCGAGGTCATAACGCTTTGGATTGAAGTACAGGTTCTCGATGAGATTCTGTGCGGCTTCCTTCGTTGGTGGCTCACCTGGACGAAGTTTGCGATAGATATCAAGGAGAGCTTCATCTTGCGTCTTGACGTTATCTTTTTCTAGCGTCATACGGATAGATTCAAACTCGCCAAATTGTTCGAGGATCTGCTCTTCGGTCCAGCCCAAAGCCTTTAAGAAGATTGTGACAGATTGCTTACGCTTGCGATCGATACGAACACCGACCAAATCTTTCTTATCAACTTCAAATTCCAACCAAGCACCACGGCTAGGAATGATCTTTGCAGTCAAGATATCTTTGTCAGATGCTTTCTCAATGGTGCGTTCAAAATAGACACCAGGAGAACGGACGATCTGTGAAACAACAACGCGCTCTGTTCCGTTAATAACGAATGTTCCGCGAGGTGTCATCAATGGGAAGTCACCCATAAATACGGTCTGAGACTTAATTTCGCCGGTCTCGTTATTTGTGAATTCAGCGGTCACGAAGAGTGGAGCGCTATAAGTAATATCGCGATCTTTGCACTCTGCGATGGTGTACTTCGCAGGTTCAAAGCGGTGATCGCGGAAAGACAGACTCATCTTTCCCTGGAAATCTTCAATAGGTGAGATCTCTTCAAAAATTTCTTCGAGACCAGATTGGGTTGGGACTTCGCCTCGACCGCTCTTAGCTGCCTCTTGTAAGCGACCGCGCCACAAATCATTACCAAGCAACCAATCAACGCTATCTAACTGAAGCGAGAGAAGGTTTGGTACTTCAAGGGGTTCGCGGATCTTTGCGAAAGAGACTCGTGCGGGGGCAAATGATTTCGACT
>CAIUIT010000134.1 GCA_903899375.1 uncultured Actinomycetes bacterium | reverse complement strand
GCTGGTGTTTTACCTTCATCCAACGGATCGTCGGGCACGTACCTGCCCGGAGAAGGAGTGCATAACTCATGGCATCAGTAGTATTCGAAAACGCTTCGCGTATCTACCCTGGCACAACTAAGCCAGCTGTAGACAAACTAAACCTCACCGTAAACGATGGAGAATTTCTTGTTCTCGTCGGACCTTCTGGTTGCGGTAAATCAACATCCCTTCGTATGCTCGCCGGCCTTGAAGAGGTCGACAACGGTTCGATCCGTATCGGCGATCGCGATGTAACAGATGTTGCTCCAAAAGATCGCGATATCGCGATGGTCTTCCAGTCTTACGCTCTCTACCCACATATGTCAGTTGCAGAGAACATGGGCTTCGCGCTCAAGATCGCTGGCGTTGCTAAGGAAGAGCGCGATAAGCGCGTACTTGAAGCAGCAAAGTTGCTCGACCTCGAGCCATACCTAGATCGCAAGCCAAAGGCTCTCTCCGGTGGACAACGCCAGCGCGTTGCCATGGGTCGCGCCATTGTTCGCGAACCTCAGGTCTTCTTGATGGATGAGCCGCTCTCAAACCTTGATGCAAAGTTGCGCGTAGCAACTCGTACCCAGATCGCAGCGCTACAACGCCGCTTGGGAATCACCACCGTTTATGTAACACACGATCAGGTTGAAGCTATGACAATGGGAGATCGCGTTGCGGTTCTCAAGGATGGCTTGCTACAACAGGTCGACACACCACGTAACCTTTATGACACACCAGTCAACGCATTCGTCGCTGGCTTCATCGGCTCACCAGCCATGAACCTCTTGACCGCTCCAGTATCTGGTGGCAAGGCAAGTCTTGGTGATTTCAAGATTGATGTTCCCGGACATCTCAACGGCACCGTCACAGTCGGCGTTCGTCCAGAGGGCTTTACACCAGCATCTGCTGGCTTCCACGTACTCGTCGAAGTAGTTGAAGAACTTGGTTCCGATGCCTTCGTTTATGGCCGCCCAGTAGATGTAGGCGTCAAGTTTGCCAATGAAGGCGATGAAGGCGCACAAGTAATCGTACGTTGGGATCCAAAGCATCCACCAAAGCCAGGCGACACAATTACAGTCGAAGCTGTTCCAACCGCAATCCACCTCTTCGATTCAGCTTCAGGTGAGCGCATCAATAAGTAAATCTGGATATCAAAAAACCCCGGTGAGAAATCACCGGGGTTTTTTACTGCTTACTTTTTATGCAAGCTTCTTCTGCAGATTCTCCGCGATTGCTGCGAGGAAGTCCTCGGTGTTGAGCCAAGGTGAATCCTTCGAGATTAATATCGCCAGATCCTTGGTCATCTTTCCGGATTCAACAGTCTCCACGCAGACCGCTTCAAGGTTCTTTGCAAAGGTAGCGAGCTCTGGATTGTTATCCAGCTTCGCACGGTGAGTTAATCCTTGAGTCCAAGCGAAGATAGATGCGATTGGGTTGGTCGAGGTCTGCTTGCCCTTCTGGTGTTCGCGATAATGGCGAGTCACTGTTCCGTGAGCTGCTTCAGACTCAACGGTCTTTCCATCTGGAGTCATCAAGACTGATGTCATCAATCCGAGTGAGCCATAACCCTGAGCGACGGTATCTGACTGAACATCTCCATCGTAATTCTTACAAGCCCAAACATAACCACCAGGCATACGAAGAGACATCGCAACCATGTCATCGATCAAACGGTGCTCGTACCAAATTCCTAGAGTTTCAAATTGAGTTTTGAATTCTGCTTGGTAAATCTCTTCAAAGATATCTTTAAAACGACCATCGTAGGCCTTCAATATGGTGTTCTTCGTAGAAAGGTAAACCGGGAATTTGCGGAGGATTCCGTAGTTGAGAGATGCGCGCGCGAAGTCACGAATTGAATCATCTAAGTTGTACATGGCCAAAGCCACGCCCGATGATGGGAAATCAAAGACCTGGTGCTCGATAGGTGCGCTGCCATCTTCTGGAACGAAGGTGAGGGTCAGCTTGCCCTTGCCGGGAACGCGAAAGTCAGTGGCGCGGTATTGATCGCCGAAGGCGTGACGGCCGATAACAATCGGTAGGGTCCAATGCGGAACCAGGCGGGGAACATTTGAGATGATGATTGGTTCACGGAAGATAACTCCGCCGAGAATGTTGCGGACAGTGCCGTTGGGCGACTTCCACATCTTCTTCAAACCGAATTCTTCAACGCGGGCCTCATCTGGAGTAATGGTTGCGCATTTGACGCCAACGCCGTGCTTCAAGATAGCGTGGGCAGAATCAATTGTGACTTGATCATCGGTGGCATCGCGATTTTCAATACTGAGATCGTAATATTCCAAATTCACATCGAGGTATGGCAATATCAACTTATCTTTGATGAACTGCCAAATGATTCGGGTCATCTCATCGCCATCGAGTTCAACGACCGTGCCCGTTACCTTGATCTTCGCCATTACTTCCCTGCTTTCTGGTGAGGTATTTCTCTTAAAGGTCTTTTACATCGATTTGCTTGGCGCGAACAGCTTCCGCAGCAACTTTGAGAGCAGCGAGCTCGCTCTCGGTCAGCGCAGTTTCAACTACTTCTTTGATTCCAGTGCGGCCGATCTTTGCCTCGACGCCAAGATAAACGCCGGCAATTCCATATTGACCATCCACCCATGCACAGACCGGCATGATTGCGCCCGAATCTTCGATAACAGCTTTGGCCATACGAGCCGCTGCTGCTGATGGCGCGTAATAAGCAGAACCTGTCTTGAGGAGCGCAACAACTTCAGCGCCACCATTTCGAGTACGGTCAACGAGATCGTTGATATCTTCGGCCGAAAGAAGTGCTGTTAGCGGCTGACCATTAACGGTGCAACGACTTGGGACCGGAACCATGGTGTCACCGTGTGATCCAAGAGTAAGTGTCTTAACTGATCCGACTGGTACCGCTAGCTTCTCGGCTACAAAATTGGTGAAGCGTGCGGTGTCGAGCATTCCTGCCTGACCCATTACCTGGTGATGTGGAAATCCTGTTGCAAGTTGAGCGAGCGCGGTCATTTCATCGAGCGGATTAGAGACTACGATGATGACAGCCTTAGGCGAATGCTTGGCAATATTCTCAGCGACACCGCGAACAATGCCAGCATTAATACCAATCAGATCCATGCGTGACATTCCCGGCTTGCGAGGTAGACCAGCGGTTATAACTACGACATCAGAATTGGCTGTGGCTTCGTATCCGCCACCTTCTGGAGTAGTTGTTGCACCGATTATTTTGGTTTCAAAACCTTCGATAGAGCGCGATTGATTCATATCAAGCGCCAACCCCTCGGGCTTGCCTTCAACAATATCCGTAAGTACAACTGTTTCAAAAATGTTGTATTCGGCTAAACGAAGGGCGGTTGTTGAACCATAAAATCCGCTACCGACGACTGTGACTTTGCCAGATCTACTCATGGAATCCTCCGTAAAAGTGAACTAGCCCAATCCTACTTTGCGTGCGGCAGGGTTAAAGACACTATAAACAGGAGCAAGGTCACACCGCTTGGGATCAAGAGTTCGATAGTCCGTCGTGTGGCGCTGGTTGTATAAGCGATATAGGCATAGAGCCCACCACCGAGAGCTACCAAAATAGAACAGGTTCGAACAGCGCTGAATATCCCGATTGTGACCCCCGTTACAACGAGGGCGATCGCCAATGTGCGCCAGGCTAATTCCGAGCCCTTAAGTGGCCGGAGTTTATTGCCGAGAGTTGCTAGCACGACCAGCCATCTCAACTACGTTAGTTATAAGCATCGCCCGAGTCATAGGACCGACACCGCCGGGCATTGGAGCGATATATGCAGCGACTTCCGCAACTCCTGGATGAATATCTCCAAGAAGCCCGGCATCAGTGCGGGTTATTCCCACATCCAGAACCGTGACACCAGATTTCACCATATCGGGAGTTAATAAATGCGCGCTTCCTACAGCGGCAATGATGATATCTGCCCGCTTAGTATGAAAAGCGACATCCTTCGTGGAAGTGTGGGTGATAGTCACAGTTGCGTCATCTCCCTTACGAGTGAGCAATAATGAGAGCGGCCGACCAACTGTTAAGCCACGGCCCATGATGACAACTTCGGCGCCTTTAGTGCTGATGTTGTAACGATGTAAGAGTTCGATGATTCCTCGCGGTGTGCAGGGAAGTGGAGCGGGCTCGCCAATGACCAATTTGCCAAGGTTAAGCGGGTGGAGTCCATCGGCATCCTTATCGGGATCGATCGATTCCAAAATCAAATTCGCTGAAATACCTTTAGGCAGAGGCAACTGCACGATGTAGCCCGTGCACTCTGGAGAATTATTGAGGTCTTTAATGGCGGCAAGAACATCTGCCTGTGATGCCGTCTCTGGCAGATCAATACGAATCGATGCGATGCCTACTTCTGCACAATCGCGGTGCTTTCCACCAACATAAGAAAGCGAACCAGGATCACCACCGACCAGAACAGTCCCAAGACCAGGTTTCGCAGACATCCCAGCGACAATAACTGCCAACTCTGATTTAATCGTTTTTGCGGTTGCTTTGCCATCCAGGATAACTGCGCTCATAACTTCATCCTAACTAGGCATGTGAGAAATGGCGAACACCTGTGAAGAACATAACAATTCCGGCTGAATTCGCCGCTGCAATAACCTCTTCATCGCGAACACTGCCACCAGGCTGCACTACTGCGCTCACACCAGCATCTATGAGGATCTGAAGTCCATCGGCAAAAGGAAAGAAGGCATCACTTGAAGCAACCGAGCCTTTCGCTCGCTCTCCCGCGCGCGAAACAGCTAGCCGCGCTGAATCAACGCGATTAACTTGCCCCATTCCAACCCCAACAGATGCTCCATCATGGGCTAAGAGAATTGCATTGCTTTTCACTGCTCGAACCGCGCGCCAGGCAAATTGCAGGTCAGCAAGCATTGCTTCAGAGACTTGGCCACCAGAAACTTGAGTCCAGGCGGATGCATCATCGCCAGGGGCATCAATCAGATCGGTCTCTTGAATAAGTAAGCCACCTGATATGGGACGGCGCTCTACTGCAGAATTAAAAAAATGGGCCAGGGTCAAGATTCGAATCGATGGTTTCTTGGCGAGAGCTTCAACTGCACCCTCTTCATAACTTGGAGCAACTACCACTTCGGTAAAAACATCCGAGAGCGCCGCAGCCATCTCGAGTGAGACGGGGCGATTTGTAGCAACAACGCCACCAAAAGCAGAAACTGGATCGCAGGCGTGTGCCTTGGCGTAAGCCTGCGCAATAGTGGCGCCGATCGCGATTCCACATGGATTAGCATGTTTAATAATTGCTACACAAGGTTGTGCATGATCGTAAGCACTTCGTACAGCAGCATCGGCATCTGTGTAATTATTGAATGACATCTCTTTGCCGTGCAATTGCACGGCCTGAGCGATTCCGGGCGCGATCCATGATGTTGAGTTGGAATAGACGCTCGCCTTTTGATGAGGGTTTTCACCATAGCGGAGCGGGGCGATACGATGAAAAATTGCTGCTTTCCATTCGTCGTCAACATCGAGTTGTTCACCTAACCAAGTTGCAATCGCGGCATCGTATTCTGCAGTAACACGGAAGGTTTCCATAGCGAGCCGGGTTCGTTGCGCCATAGTAAATCCTCCGGCAGCGATAGAACTTAAGAGAAATGGATATTGAGATGGATTTGATATCACGGCGACAGAGCCATGGTTCTTGGCCGCACCGCGCAGCATGGAAGGTCCGCCAATATCTATCTGCTCGATGCACTCTGCAAAATCATTCGTTGCTGCGACCGTCTGCGCAAAAGGGTACAAGTTGATGACAATGAGATCGAAGGGAGCGATGTCGTGTGCGGATATCGCTGCGAGATGCTCTGGATTATTTTGATCTGCCAATATTCCGCCATGGATTCTTGGGTGCAGCGTTTTTACTCGGCCGCCCATCATCTCTGGGAACCCCGTGTAATCCTCGACAGCTGTAACAGGAATTCCTGCAGCAGCTAACGTCTTGGCAGTTGAACCTGTAGAGAGAATCTCAACTCCAGAACCTGCAAGAGCTGCGCCTAGTTCTACCAATCCAGATTTGTCGTAAACGCTAATTAATGCGCGTCGTAGTGGCTTGCGATTGCTCACAGCGTTCCTGTCTGTCCATACCGAGAGAGCGTCTCGACTATGAGAGCCCGTTCGGCAATCTTAATGCGTTCGTGCAGGGTCGCCTCATCGTCACCAGGAAGAATCTCTACCTCGCGCTGAGAAATCGCGGGGCCGGTATCTAAACCGGCGTCGACCCAATGGACCGTGGTTCCGGTAGTCCTAACCCCTGCGGCTAGTGCATCTCTCACCGCATGTGCTCCTGGGAAGAGCGGCAGAAGCGAGGGATGAGTATTAATAACCTTAAAAGAAGATACAAATTTCGGCGCAAGAATTCGCATAAAGCCAACGCTCACGACGAGATCGGGGGAAAGCACGTGCGCACAATCAAAGATCTCTTGATCCCACTGGGTCCGATCGCTCTTCATGGGAAGATAGAAATCAGGAACTTGATACCTGCGCGCAATACCCAGCGCCGGAGAATCCTTATCGCTCAATAAACCCACGAATTCTGCTTTGATCTCGCCGAGCTCTCGAGCCTGCAAAATAGCGGCGGCCAGGGATCCCCCGCCCGAGGCCAAAAGCAAAATTCGCTTAGCCACGATGAATAACTCTGCGGACCAATGCAGGGATATAGAGAGCAACAATCGATGCACCGATGGATGCCACCGCGAGATAGGCAACAAACCGCCACCAAATAACTCCGACGGGATTGAGATTACTGGTCAATAACTCTCCAGCGGAGAAGTAAGCGATAACTGCAATAACTAGAAAGAATCCGATTATCTGCGAGATGTAATTTCTGGTGAGTCGCAGAATTGAATGTTCTCTCCGTTGCATAAATGCAAAAATTAGAATAAAGAAAAGCCCCCAAAGTCCAATCCCATAATTCAATTCTTTGTGAATGCCAGTTGGAAGCGCAGATACAAAGGGTAGAGCTGGCACTTGACCGAGCGTCACATGCGATGCGTTAATAATTGAGTCTGATCCAAAGGAGAATCCGATACCTGTTAGGTAAGAGAGGGTAGCGAACCCAATATTGGGAAGATAGAGAAGTTGAAGAAGGGTCATCAGGATTCCGCCAACAACTCCCCCGCCCAGGACGACAGAGATACTTTGCAAATCAGACCAGTGACCGTAGAGCGAGAAGGCAAAGGCGAGAGTGGCGCATCCGAGCACAATCGCAAATAAATATAGGGAGAAGTAAAGGATGCGATTGCGGGAGCGATCAAATTTGAGGGTTGCGATCATTGCTATGAAAAAAGTGATGATCGGGGTTAGAAACAGATTTGCCGATACTCCATTGTGTATTGAAGCAAGCGCTAAAAGCTCACAGAGCAGTGCGTACCAAAAGGAATAAACCAGGCGTGCGCCATTGATCTTGTTAAATGCGGCTTCCACGGTTGGCAGGCCGCGACGTATCGCCCACATCGGATAGATAACGGCAAGGAGTGGAAGCACCGTTAGCTTCCCAGCTGGCACTGCAAATGGAATGAGATGCGCCCCTAAGAAGAGCCAAGCTGCAGCCCTCACTGGATCGCTAGTAGTACCGCTGGTGCTGCCTGCGCTGGCCCAGGTAAAGAGAGCAACAAAGGCAAGTGGAAAGAGCGTTAAAGAGACGCTCCGAAGGGCCTGCCGAAACGAGACCCCCAGAGCGCCGGCAATCATTTCTTATCCGTTAAGGATCGCACGCATCAATGCCGCGGTCTCACTCGGTGTCTTGCCAACTTTTACTCCCGCAGCTTCTAGCGCAACCTTCTTCGCTTCTGCAGTTCCAGAAGAGCCAGAGACGATAGCCCCGGCGTGTCCCATGGTCTTACCTTCTGGTGCAGTAAAGCCTGCTACATAACCTACAACTGGCTTGGTGACATACTCGGAAATAAAGGCAGCGGCACGCTCTTCGGCATCGCCACCGATTTCACCGATCATCACAATCGCGTCAGTCTCTGGATCATCTTGGAAGGCGCGCAGGCAGTCGATATGGGTTGTTCCAATAATGGGATCACCGCCAATTCCTACAGCTGTGCTAAATCCAATATCGCGTAACTCATACATCATTTGGTAGGTAAGAGTTCCGGACTTTGAAACAAGGCCAATTCTTCCTGGTCCAGTTATATCGCCAGGAATAATTCCAATATTGGAAAGTCCTGGGCTAATTAGACCAGGGCAATTTGGACCGATAAGCCGCGTCGTTCCTTTGCTTTCGGCATGCGCATAGAAAATAGCTGCATCGTGAACTGGAATTCCCTCAGTTATAACCACAACGAGTGGAAGTGCAGCATCAATCGCATCCATCACCGCAGCTTTAGCAAACTTTGGCGGAACAAAGACCACTGAAGCATTGGCTCCCGTTGCGGCTACCGCTTCGGCGACGCTATTGAATACAGGAAGTGCCTTACCTTCGATGATGACGCTCTGCCCACCTTTGCCCGGTGTCACTCCACCGACAATATTGGTGCCGTATTTCAGCATACGTCCAGTGTGCTTGGTGCCTTCGGAGCCGGTCATTCCTTGGACGATCACTTTGCTCTCTTTATTGATGAAGATAGCCATTTACTTCGCCGCCAATTCTGCAGCCTTTGCAGCTGCCCCATCCATGGTGTCTAACTGTTGCACCAGTGGGTGCGCCGCTTCATTCAAAATTCTGCGACCTTCGAGCACATTATTACCATCAAGACGCACGACGATCGGCTTAGTTGCCTTTTCGCCTAACATCTCTAGGGCTTTTACAATTCCATTAGCTACTGCATCACAGGATGTAATTCCTCCGAAAACATTGACGAAGACGCTGCGGACATCGGTATCACCCAAAATGATCGAAAGACCATCCGCCATAACTTCGGCAGAAGCTCCACCGCCAATATCCAAGAAGTTTGCTGGCTTCACGCCAAACTTTTCACCGGCATATGCCACTACATCGAGAGTACTCATGACCAGACCAGCGCCATTTCCAATGATTCCAACTTCGCCATCGAGTTTGACGTAGTTGAGGTTCTTCGCTTTTGCTGCCGCTTCTAGTGGGTTCGCTGAAGCATGGTCCACGAGATCTTCATGCGTAGGATGACGAAAATCTGCATTGTCATCAAGAGTAACTTTTCCATCCAGGGCGATGATGCGACCATCTTCTGTCTTAACTAGAGGATTGATCTCCATCAACGTGGCATCTTCAGCAACAAATGCTGCCCACAACTTCAGGAGAACATCGGCTACATCATTGACTACACCTGCTGGAAATTGGCCAGCCTTAACAATTTCTAGAGCTTTCTCGTGCGAAATGCCAATATTTGGATCGATGCCCACACGCGCCAACTTTTCAGGCTGAGTATGCGCTACCTCTTCAATTTCCATTCCGCCTGCAACAGATGCCATAACCAAGAAGTTGCGGTTTGCGCGATCGAGCAAAATAGCCATGTAATACTCTTCGGCAATCGGCGCCGCTTGCGCGATCATCACTTTATGAACCGTGTGACCCTTAATATCCATACCTAAAATTGCCTCAGCTTTGATGCGCGCATCTGCAGCATCAACCGCTAATTTCACTCCACCCGCTTTACCACGGCCCCCAACTTTTACTTGTGCCTTGACGACAACTTTTCCGCCCATTGTTGCAGCTGCACGTTCGGCTTCATCAGCAGTTGTTGCAACTGCGCCGGCGAGTACTGGAATGTTATGTGCTTCAAAGAGATCTCGAGCTTGATACTCAAAGAGATCCACGCATTACCCCGATCTTCAAAATGTCCAGAATGAAAGAGAATCACTACAGGCGCAAATCCTACTTGTCCTTTGTGGCCGATTTTATAGGCGCTCTACGGGGGCGTAGCGGAGGAGCAGCCGCTTCTCACCAGAACTACCGAAATCGATCGTCGCTTCAGCGCGATCTCCAGATCCTGAGACGGTAAGGACTTTACCGAGCCCAAATGTGTCGTGTGACACTCGATCACCTACTTCCAGCACGATCGTTGATTCCACCTTCTTTCCAGTCGCCCGCGCGGGTGGTCCAAATGTGCGTGCGGCACCGATACGTGGCTTTAATGAAGAGTTGCCTTCATTCCAAGAAATTACGCCCTCAGGGATTTCAGCCAAAAATCGCGATGGTGGGTTGTATGTCGCAGCGCCCCATGATGAACGATATTCAGAGCGCGAAAGGTAAAGCCTCTTTCTAGCTCGAGTCAGCCCAACGTAAGCCAAGCGCCGTTCCTCTTCGATCTCTGAACGTTCGCCTAAAGTGCGCGAGTGCGGGAAGATCCCTTCTTCCATTCCCGTAAGAAAGACAGTGGGGAATTCCAAGCCCTTAGCGGTATGCAGGGTCATCATGGTTACAACTCCGCCATGATCTTCGCCTTCAGGAATTTGATCCGAATCGGCCACCAAGGAAACATCTTCGAGAAATCCAGAGAGCGAGATCTCTTCTTCATCATCGAGTTCGGACTCTTCATATTCGGCAGCGACCGAGACAAGTTCTTGTAAATTCTCGACTCTTCCCTCATCTTGCGGATCGTTGCTATTCACCAATTCGGCAAGCAGACCGCTCTGCTCTAAAACTGCCTGTGCGATGATCGATGGCTTGGTCTTTGCCTCAACCAAAGTTCGCAGGGTATCGAGAAGATGAATGAAATCATTGATCGCAATAAGTGATCGACTGGGAATTCCAGCGGCGTTCTTTGCCTCACAAAGTGAGCGCCAGAAAGAGATTCCCGCGCTCGCCGAATGTAGGTCTATGACATCAAGTGCGCGATCGCCAATTCCACGCTTAGGAGTGTTGATAATGCGCCGCAGGGAAATTTCATCTTCGGGGTTCACTAAGACGCGCAAATAACCGAGAAAGTCCTTTACCTCTTTGCGCTCATAAAAGCGCACGCCTCCCACAACTTTGTACGGGATAGCAGCGCGTAGAAAAATCTCTTCAAAGATTCGAGATTGCGCATTTGTGCGATAGAAGATTGCGGTATCTCCCGGATTTGATTCGGCGGCATCTCGTAATCTGCGAATTTCACCAACCACAAATTGCGCTTCATCGTGCTCGCTCTCTGCGACGTATCCAGTGATGGCCTCACCGGCGCCCTCTTGTGACCAAAGATTCTTATCTTTACGCCCCTCGTTATTAGAGATGACGGCGTTGGCGGCGCTCAAGATATTTTGAGTCGAACGATAATTCTGTTCAAGTAGCACGGTGCGAGCATTGGGGTAGTCCTCTTCAAATTGCAGAATATTTCGGATATTCGCGCCTCGAAAGGCATAAATTGATTGGTCGGCATCTCCCACGACGCATAACTCGGCCAACGGAAATCCCTCATCGGGAACGCCTACGAGTTCGCGAATCAAAATGTACTGAGCATGATTGGTATCTTGATATTCGTCCACCAAAATGTGGCGGAAACGGGAGCGATAGCGGGCACGCGCCTCGGGGAATCGTTGCAAAACATCTACGGTCTTGCCGATGAGATCATCAAAGTCCATGGCGTTTGCCGCGGCCAAGCGCTTTTGATAGATCGTAAATATTTCAGCGACAATTTCTTCAAAGTGATTGGTCGTCGCATTCGTGTAGTCCGCTGGTCCGATGAGTTCATTCTTGGCGGCAGAGATAAGCCCCGCCACTGCTCGAGCTGCGTATTGCTTAGCATCCAGATTGAGCTCGCGAATAATTACCGTTAGAAGTCGGACGCTATCGCTGGAGTCATAAATGGTAAACGAGTTGGAATACCCTAAACGAGAAGCTTCTTGGCGCAATATGCGCACACAGGCGGAGTGAAAGGTAGAAACCCACATCGCCTTAGCCCGATCCCCTACGAGATCAGCCACCCTTTCCTTCATCTCAGCGGCAGCCTTGTTGGTAAAAGTAATCGCCAGAACTTCGTATGGAGCAACACCGCGTTCACCCAATAAATATGCAATTCGACGAGTTAGAACTCTGGTCTTACCGGAGCCGGCACCTGCAACGACGAGGAGCGGGCTGCCCTGGTGAATCACGGCTTCGCGCTGCTGGGGGTTGAGACCCTCGAGTAGAGACATAATCTGGAGTCTACCTATCAACGCCAAATCGGTAGGATTGCGCCATGGAACCTATGCTCGATAGTGAAGTAGAACGCATTCTTGTTGTGACGGCTCATCCAGACGATCTCGATTTTGGAGCCGGGGGCACCATCGCGCAATGGTCCGCGAAAGGTATTGCTATTTCATATTGCATCTGTACCAATGGCGATCAAGGCGGGGTTGACGCGAGCATTTCTCGCGAAGAGATGAAGCAGATCCGCCGTCGCGAGCAGACTGAAGCCGGCAAGGTTTTAGGAGTTTCTGACATTCACTTCTTGGATTATCGCGATGGCTGGTTGGTCCCCACGATCGAACTTCGAAAAGATATTGTTCGCGTAATCCGCAAGGTCAGACCACAGCGTATGTTGATTCAAAGTCCAGAGCGCAACTGGAATCGCTTGGGAGCTAGCCACCCAGATCACCTCGCAGCAGGAGAAGCGGCGATTCAAGCAATCTATCCTGACTCGGGAAATCCTTTTGCCTTTGAAGATCTCTTGCACGAAGAGCACTTAGAGCCTTGGAGCATCAAAGAGGCTTGGGTAATGATGTCCGAGGGCAATGACCACCATGTTGATATCACCGATACCTTTGATACCAAGATGAAGGCCTTAGCGGCACATGCCAGTCAGACCGCACATGTAGAGGGTTTTGATGCGCGCATCCGGGAATGGGGCACACGCAACGGAGCTGCCGTTGGCCTAACAGATGGTCGTATGGCAGAGACTTTTAAGATTGTGACGCTCGGCTAACTTTTCTTACTTAACGAGTACCGACTCGATCGCAACTGTCTGTTTTGGCTTGCCATCAGTACCGCCGCCGACAACTCCGGCAGCTGCGATCTTTTTAACAATATCAAGTCCCTTGGTAACTGCTCCCCAGATTGAATAACTAGGTGGCAGGGAGGTGTCCTTGTAAACGATGAAGAATTGGCTTCCGTTGGTATTGGGGCCAGAGTTGGCCATCGCAATGGTTCCTTCGGGATAGTCGTTGAGAGTTACGGTGGGCAAATTTTCATCTGGATAGCTAAATGGTGGGCCACCGGAACCACTGGCGGTCGGATCTCCGCATTGCAGGACAAATATTTGAGAGGTCGTCAAGCGATGACACAAGGAGTGATCAAAGTACCCGCTCTTGGCTAGTGATGTCATCGCAATCACAGTTAGTGGAGCTTTCTTTCCAAAGGCTTTAAAAACGATTTGGCCACAGTTGGTGTTGAGAGTGAAGGTTCGATCAACCTGATTAGCCTTAGCATCTGGAAATCCAGCTTTGAGTGGAGTGTGTGCAACGGCGCTTGTTTTATTACAGATCGCTACAGAAGCCCTGTTGTTGGGGGTGTTCCCGCGAGCAAAACTCGACTCTGATAAATCGACAGCACTCAACGAAAGAACGAGCAATGCAACACTTGTTGTTGCAACCAATCTCTTAATGAGATTCACTTTTTACTCCCACTCAATAGTTCCAGGTGGCTTACTCGTGATATCGAGTGTCACTCTGTTTACTTCTCGCACTTCATTGGTAATTCGAGTCGAGATCTTCTCGAGCACGTCATACGGCAATCGACTCCAGTCTGCTGTCATTGCATCTTCACTCGAAACCGGGCGAAGAACAATGGGATGGCCATATGTTCGACCATCTCCTTGCACACCTACGCTACGTACATCTGCAAGTAGTACTACTGGACATTGCCAGATCTCTCGATCTAGACCCGCTAATTTTAACTCCTCGCGAGCGATGAAATCGGCTTTCCGCAAAAGACTAAGACGATTCTCAGTAACTTCACCGATGATTCGAATCGCTAAACCTGGACCCGGGAAGGGTTGACGCCAAACAATCTCTCCAGGAAGCCCTAGTTCTACGCCTACTTCACGTACCTCATCCTTAAATAGGGTGCGCAGCGGCTCGATCAACGTGAATTGCAAATCCTCAGGTAATCCTCCGACATTGTGGTGGGACTTGATATTTGCTGTACCAGTGCCACCCCCCGATTCAACAACATCGGGATAGAGAGTTCCCTGCACTAAGAAATCAACGCTCTCGTGTTCTGATATTTCACGCGCCGCCAATTCAAAGGCGCGAATGAATTCTGCTCCGATAATCTTTCGCTTCGTCTCCGGATCGGTAACACCGGCAAGTGCATTTAAGAATATTTCGCGCGCATCGATAATTTTGAGAGCTACTCCAGTTGCCGCAACAAAATCTTCTTCTACTTGCTCGGCTTCACCCTCGCGCAATAGCCCATGATCAACGAAGACACAGGTCAACTGTGAACCAATTGCCTTTTGCACGATGGCAGCGGCAACAGCTGAATCGACTCCACCAGAGAGACCGCAGATTACGTGCTTATCACCGACGAGTGCGCGAATTTTTTCGACTTCGGTCGCAACGATATTTTCACTCGTCCATGTGGGTTCGCATCCAACAATGTCGATTAACCAACGGCGTAAAATCTCTTGACCATTCTCGGAGTGCAGCACTTCTGGGTGAAACTGAACACCGGCGAGAGTTGCATCGCTATTTTCAAAGGCAACGATGGGAGTATCTGCAGTACGCGCGGTGGCAGTAAATCCCGCTGGAACAGCGGTAACAGAATCGCCATGACTCATCCAGACCCTAGATTGTGTATCCAATCCGCGTAGCAACCTTGAACTGTCATCGTGGCTCATCGAAGTGCGACCAAATTCGGAATTACCGGTCTGGGTGACAACTCCACCTAGCGCGGCAGCCATCACCTGGAATCCGTAACAGATACCGAAGATCGGGATGTCGTGTCGGAATAGTGCTGGGTCGAGTGTTGGAGCTCCATCTGCATATACGCTCGATGGTCCACCACTCAAGATGATTGCCTTGGGAGCCTTGGCGAGCATCTCTGCAACCGACATTGTGGAAGGAACTATCTCGGAATAGACATGCGCTTGACGAACCCGCCGTGCGATGAGTTGGGCGTACTGTGCGCCAAAATCAACGACGAGGACGAGAACAGGCACGGTGAATAACTACTTCTACCCGCTGGAATTCCTTGAGATCGGAGTAACCCGACGTTGCCATACCGCGGCGCAGAGCACCGAAGAGATTCATCGAACCATCTGAGGTGTGTGAAGGTCCGGTAAGAATTTCTTGCAAAGTTCCAACGGTTCCGACGCGGACTCTGTCGCCACGAGGAAGTTCTAAGTGATGCGCCTCAGCACCCCAGTGCCAACCTTTACCTGGTGCCTCAACGGCCCGAGCAAGCGGACTTCCCATCATGACGGCATCTGCGCCGCAGGCAATCGCCTTAGCGATATCACCACTGCGACCGACAGATCCATCGGCAATAACATGTACATATCGACCACCTGACTCATCCATGTAATCACGGCGTGCCGAAGCAACTTCCGCAACAGCAGAGGCCATAGGAACCGCGATTCCAAGAACGGTGCGCGTTGTATGTGCGGCACCACCACCAAATCCAACGAGAACGCCAGCAGCTCCCGCACGCATCAGGTGCAGTGCGCCTGTCGCCGTTGCGCATCCTCCGACGATTACTGGAACATCTAATTCATAAATAAACTTTTTCAAGTTAAGTGGTTCGGTCTTGGACGATACATGCTCAGCACTCACAGTAGTACCGCGAATAACAAAGAGATCCACGCCGGCTTTGACAACTACCTCATGCAGTTCGGCGGTACGTTGCGGAGATAATGCGGCGGCGACAGTCACACCAGATGCGCGAATTTCGGCGATGCGAGCTTTAATCAATTCCGGTTGAATGGGAGCGGAATACAACTCCTGCATGCGGCCGATGGCCTGCTCTTGTGGCAGGGAAGCGATCTCTCCAAGAGGAATACGAGGATCTTCGTGGCGAGTCCAGAGACCTTCCAGATTTAGAACACCAACGCCGCCCAATTTTCCGATCGCAATAGCGGTTTCTGGTGAAACGACTGAATCCATGGGAGCAGCCAGCATGGGTAGGCCGAACTTGTAGGCATCGATCTGCCATTGAATAGAAACTTCTTCAGGATCACGAGTACGTCGGCTAGGAACGATAGCAATATCGTCAAATGAGTAACCGATGTGGGCGCGCTTGCCCGGTCCGATTTCTATTTCATTCATTGCGACTCCTCAGTGCTTTCCACGGTCTAATTCCCACCGCGATAGTTGGGCGCATCTGCTACATCGAAGATGTCATGGGGGTGACTCTCTTGTAAGCCAGCGGAAGTAATTTGAATCAATTGGCCCCTGCTCTTGAGCTCTGCAATATTGGCAGCTCCGGCATAACCCATTCCCGAGCGCAAGCCACCAACAAGTTGGTGGACAACTGCTGCCACTGCACCGCTGTACTTAACTTTGCCCTCAATGCCTTCGGGAACCAATTTATCTTCGGCAAGTACATCATCTTGCATATATCGATCTTTAGAATATGACTTCTGTTCGCCGCGAGATTGCATCGCGCCTAGAGAGCCCATGCCGCGATAACCTTTATATTGCTTCCCATTAATTTCGATGAGATCGGCAGGAGATTCATCGCACCCTGCGAGGAGAGATCCAAGCATTACGGTATCTGCTCCAGCAACGATCGCTTTAGCAATATCACCAGAATGTTGTAACCCTCCATCAGCGATTAATGGAATGCCAGCTGTGACACATGCTTTGTGGGCTTCCATGATTGCCGTGAGCTGCGGGACACCCACCCCTGCAACAACACGTGTTGTGCAGATCGAACCAGGGCCGACTCCAACTTTTACGGCATCAACACCAGCGTTAATAAGCGCTTGAGCTCCAGCACGAGTAGCGACATTTCCGCCAATGACATCTACGTGAGGAAAATCTTTCTTAATGCGGGCAACTGCATCAAGGACTCCGCGGTGATGCCCGTGGGCAGTGTCAACGACAATTACATCTACTCCAGCGTCGATGAGTGCCACGGCGCGGGCATATCCATCTTCTCCAACGCCCACCGCGGCCCCAACAATTCCGTGGGCCTTCGCCAACTTCACGTGTTCTACCTGATCGGCGATCGCCAAATTACGGTGCAAGATCCCGATTCCACCGGCCTTGGCCATGGCGATTGCCATTGCTGACTCCGTGACAGTATCCATGGCCGATGAGATCACGGGAATAGAAAGAGAGATATTGCGCGTCAAACGCGTCTTGGTGTCGACCTCGCTCGGAACAACTTCCGATGCATCTGGAAGCAAGAGAACATCGTCATAGGTCAGACCCAAAAGGATGACTTTTTCGCGGGCCTGTTCCATCATTGGGCCAGTCTAGGGGTTTCCAATCAGTGCCCTTAAAGCAGGCGGCGCTTATAAACCGAGGGCTTGGGAAATTTCGCGACAGGCGGATTCCAGATCTTTGGCTCTATACGCCCCGTCATATTCAGCACTCGCCCAGCCGGGCCCGCCTAAAATTACGCGAGGAGCTGGGCGAACGGCTGGAAGCGCGGCAAGAGTCTCCACACAGGTGTGCTTTGGCACTTGTGCCCAGAGAAAAACGGCTGGTGGAGCGCAGCGAGTGACAACCTCAACGATCGCTTCAATCGGTGTATTGGCTCCTAGGAATTGGACCTGAATATTGTCAGCAGCCAGAGTGGCAGCGAGCGCCTTAATGGCGAGGGAGTGCGATTCATCTCCTACACAGGCAATGAGTACGGGAACCTGATTTCTGGGATTTGAAACAATGGTCTGCTCGCTCAAGATGTTTTTAATGACATCGGAGACCATATGTTCGCTAGCGATACCTGTGCCTTCCCGTTCCCAAGTTTCACCAATGGCTAGGAGTAATGGGACGAGCACGTTGGTCCATGCAAAAGCAACGCCCACGGTATTTATCTGAGAACGAATCTCCCTCTCGATACTGCCGCGATCCATGCGGTGCGCTGCTCTTAAAAGAGAATTCACGAGTTGGCCATCCACGTAGGGAATTGGAGCTGGGGTGCTCTCGGGCGCTACTTCGTCGTGAGCGGCCGCCATTCGGGCAGCATCTACTGGTGGCACCCCAGAGATGACGAGTTTGTGCATATAGACGAGACGAGAGATATCTGCCTGTGAGTATTTGCGGTGTTCGCCTGCGGCATGCTCACTTGGGCCCAAGCCATATCGCCTATCCCATGTTCGCAGAGTAGAGGGGGCTACCCCTAACCTGCGGGCAACAGCGGCCACCGTAAGCAGGATCGGTTGCGACTCTGGAAGCGCTGGTGACGCAGAAGACATGCCCTAATAGTCGCTCAATGGGCATATTTCTGCCACTTGAAGCGTTCACGAATCGAAGGAATAGCACATATATCGCTCTTCTAGGAGAGTTGAACAACCTATGAATCGATTGTATAGTCGGATTCTAGGTAAGAAGGAGGGGCCATGGCCGAGATTTCAAGACTTCCACGTCCTGTCGCATCCGAATGGGAGTGGCAGTACCAAGGAGCATGCCAAGAACTTCCTACTGAGATGTTCTTCCATCCTGATGGCGAACGCGGTCCCCGTCGCGCCAATCGCGAAGCTACTGCTAAAGCTGTCTGCGCTACCTGTCCCGTGATCGAAGCATGCCGCAAACATGCGCTCGCCGTTCAAGAGCCGTATGGAATTTGGGGTGGCCTCTCGGAAGATGATCGCACAACGATCATTGAACAAAATGAGCGCGCAATTCGTCCTGTTGCAGTACTAACCCCTGCTTCCTAATTTTAGGTAATAAAAAACCCCGGTCATTGTGACCGGGGTTTTTTATTGGTTCTAATTAGTGATTGTGCCCGCCAGGTCCATGTGAATGGCCGGCAGCTGCTGCCTGCACGCGTTGCTCATCTTCAGGGGTCTCAAAAACGAGAACCTCTGTTGTAATGAACATGGCGGCGATGGAAGCAGCGTTGGCGAGCGCAGAACGCGTTACCTTTACTGGATCAATGACGCCAACCTTGACGAGATCTTCGTAGATATCTGTTGCAGCGTTGAAACCTTCATTTGCACCCAAGGTACGAACCTTTGCGACAACGACATATCCTTCATGTCCGGCATTTTCCGCGATCCAACGAAGTGGCTCATCACAGGCTTTGCGGACAAGACGAACACCAACGGCGCGATCGCCTTCGAAGCCGAGATCATTTTCGATAGCCGCCGCAGCATGAACGAGCGCTGCTCCGCCGCCAACGACGATGCCCTCTTCTACTGCCGCGCGGGTAGCAGAAATTGCATCTTCCAGACGGTGCTTCTTCTCTTTAAGTTCCACTTCGGTATGCGCACCAACCTTGATGACGCAAACGCCACCGGCAAGTTTTGCAACTCGCTCTTGTAGCTTCTCGCGATCCCATTCAGAATCGGTAGTTGCTAGCTCGTTGCGAATTTCGTTCACACGGTTTGCAACTTCGCCTTTATCTCCGGCGCCATCGACGATTGTTGTAGCGTCCTTGGTGATGACAATGCGACGGGCTTTACCCAAGAGTTCAAGGGTTACTTGATCGAGCTTGAGACCAACCTCTGAAGTAATAACCTGACCACCGGTCAAGATTGCAATATCTTGCAACATCGCTTTGCGACGGTCACCAAATCCAGGAGCCTTAACTGCCGCTGAAGTGAACGTTCCACGCATACGGTTGACGACGAGGGTAGAGAGTGCTTCGCCTTCTACATCTTCGGCAATGATCAATAGCGGCTTATTAGCAGCTGCTACCTTCTCGAGCACAGGAAGGATGTCAGAGAGCGATGAGATCTTATGCGCTGAAATCAGAATGAAGGCATCCTCTAGAACCGTCTCCATGCGATC
>CAIUIT010000133.1 GCA_903899375.1 uncultured Actinomycetes bacterium | reverse complement strand
TTGGAGGGAATGCCCCTAGGCGCACCATCAAGCCTGGCACCGCTGTTCGACTCTGGACGCAGGATGCCTTCAATAACACCATTCAGACGGTAAACGACCTTTCCAGCGAGAAAGTCGATATGCGCTTTGTTAATCCACAGACTGGACCCTTCTTTATCGAGGGAGCCGAACCAGGGGATGCTCTCGCTATTCATATTGTCGATATGAAACCCGCTCGCTCTTACGGAATTTCATCCACCATCCCTTTCTTCGGCGGACTGACCTCAACGGATCGAACTGCAATGTTGCAAGAGCCTTTGCCGGATACCACATGGGTTTATGAAGTTAACACGGAACGGCAAACGGTCGGCTTTGAAGCCAGATACGGAGATATGAAGATCGAGTTTCCTATCGAGTGCATGTTTGGCACGATCGGCGTAGCACCTGCCGGCAATGAAGTGAGATCTGCTCTCGTACCAGAACGCTTTGGCGGCAACATGGATTCGCCTGAAGTGCGCAAAGGATCAACAATCTATCTCGGCGTAAACGTCGCAGGTGCCATGTTTTCAATTGGCGATGGTCACTATCGTCAAGGTGAAGGAGAAGCGTGCGGAACGGCGGTTGAAGGTGCCATGGACGCCATCATTATCATTGATTTGATTAAGGGTGCAGCTCCTGCATGGCCGCGGATTGAAGATGACAATTTCTATATGACCGTCGGTTCTTCGCGCCCGATGGAAGATTCCTGGCGCATCGGCCAGGTCGAATTAGTGCGTTGGTTTCAAGAGCTCTATGGATTGCATCAACTCGATTCGTATCAACTACTTTCGCAAATTACCAAAGCGCCAATTGCTAATGTCGTCGACTCCAACTTCAGCGTGGTTATAAAAGCGGCAAAGGATTTGGTGCCACATGCATCGGCATTCAAGGGGATGCATGAAAGTTTGAGAGAGCGGGCTAAGGGGCTATCACTTTAAACGGCCGGGCCACGTGTATTGCCATTTTCAAATAACGGCAGGTCATTTCTGGGCGATTGCTGAGTAATTTATTTAAAGTTTTGTTACAGTTTCTGCTTCAGCATTTCGCTGTGCCTGAACAGAGGAGAATAATGAGTAATCCCGAAGTTAAATTAGCGAGTAATGCAATTGGATTACGCGAAGTCGTATTCCAATCCATCTGCTCAATGGCACCAGGTGCCGCAATCGCTGCCTCCATTCCTTTCGGATCACCGCTAGCCGGAGGCGCACTTCCATTAGCTGTGCTCTTCGCCTTTATCGGAATCCTCTTCACCGCATCAAGCATCGGCCAATTGGCAAAGCACATTCCCGCCGCAGGTTCGGTAGCTACTTATTCCGCAATTGGACTCCGCCCTTGGGTTGGTTTCCTTGTTGGCTGGGCCTATGCCGCAGTTGAAATCTTGATCGTTCCACTTGTAATGCTGCAATTGGGTTACACCGTTGCCGGTGAGTGGAACTCAAATTCCCACGGATTCCCATTGTCTTCCTGGTGGGTCTTTATGACTCTGGGAACTTTGCTGGTTTCTTATCTGGTCTGGCGCGGTATCGGAACGTCAGCCAAAGTTGGAACAATGCTTGGTTTCTTTGAAATTACCGTCTTTGTCCTGCTTGGAATATTTCTCGTTGTTAAGGCCGGGCATCACAACACGCTCTCGGTATTCACAACAGCTCATGCAAATGCCAAGGGTTTCCATGGTTGGTCCGGCGTAATTGCTGGTTCAGTCTTTACATTGCTTGCATTCTCTGGCTTCGAAGCCGCAGCTCCACTGGCGGAAGAATCAAAGGATCCTCGCAAAAACGTTCCCAAGGCGATCATGATTGCAACTTTCTCGATCGCGGCTGTTTATATCTTCACAACCTATGCAGCAACCGTTGCTTTCGGACCAGATAAGTTTTCCACCTTTGCTGCGGATAACAACGGAAACCCTTGGGATCATCTAGCCCGAGGTGTATCGAGTCTTATGTACATCCTCGTACTACTTGCCATCGTTAACTCTACGATTGCGAATGCAAACGCCGGCGCAAATGTATTTACTCGCACCGCATTTGCATTTGGACGCGCAGGGGCTTTCCCGAAGTGGATGAGCCAGCTCGATCCAAAGCATAAGTCTCCTAAGAACGCCCTGATGGTCCAGTTGATAGTGGGCTTGGCGCTTGGACTCGGACTTGGTTTCAAATACACCCCTCAAGAGGCATTTGGAATCGTGGCAACAGGGCTCGTCGTGGATGTAGTGATCGTATATATGGTCGCCAACTTGGCTTGCAGTGGTTACTACATTAAGCACCGCAAGGAAGAACGCCGTCTGTTCTTGCACCTATTCGTACCAGCTCTTGGCTTCCTCTTCCTGATCCCTGGCTTCCTAAATTCAGCTGGTATCACTGGCATTCCAGGGCTTAACTTCATCGTCGCACTTTCCGCTCCACTTTCATATGCAGCGTATGCAATGGGAGTTTGGATGCTCGTGGGTGTGGCAAGCCTGTTCTACTTAAAGTCGAAGAATCCAAAGGCGATCGAAGAAGTTGCCACTGTACACATCGATTAATCACCTCTAATCCTTTATGGCGGCCTCTGCGAAATTGGGAGGTCGCCATAAGGCGTTTTAAGAGACTATTAGGAAACGCTTTGGGAAAAAGCGCGCACACATTCGTGGATATCTTCTTGCGAATGTAGCGCTGAGAGTTGAATGCGAATCCGGGCTTTACCCAACGGAACTACGGGGTAGGAAAATGCAACTGCGTGAATTCCTTGAGTGTGTAGCTTCTGCGCAACTCCAAGGGCTTGCGCCTCAGTTGAAAACATCAC
>CAIUIT010000132.1 GCA_903899375.1 uncultured Actinomycetes bacterium | reverse complement strand
TCTCTGGGTTGTGGCGTTCGGCCAACCAGCCATTCGTTGATTCGTATGCACCCGCAACGTTGAAATAACGGAGCGAAATAGCGCTAATTCCACGTGCGCTGATCATCTTGTCGATCGCCAGTTTTGATGCACCATAGGGATTAGTGGGAGCAGTAGCTGACTCTTCAGTAATGGGATCATCAACAGGCTGGCCATAGGTGGCGGCCGATGAAGAGAATACGATGCGATCGATACCGTGAATCGCCATTGCATCCAGCAAATTCTGCGTGCCATCAACATTGACGTGGTGATAGAGATCGGGCTTTTCTACCGATTCGCCGACAAGTGACTTGCCTGCGAAGTGAATGACTGCTTCGCACCCGGCTAGCGCATTGCGCAGCGCATCTGGATCTAAGAGCGAGCCCTCGACAAAGGTGGCGCGGGGATCGACCGCATCGGCATGGCCCATGGAGAGATCATCGAATACGACGACTTCATATCCGCGCTCGACCAAAATTGCTACTGCGGTTGATCCAACATAGCCCGCTCCACCAGTTACCAAAATTCTCGACATAGAACGAAGCCTACTTTAATTACGGATTTGCCCTGCGCAGCTGTCGACTGGAGCTGGCTTTGGAGAGGAGGTGGGCGAAGGTTTTGCGGGGGCGGAATTTATTGGACTAGGTGTCGGGGAAGGGGCTTGGTCAACGGTAAATACGACAGGGATTTGTGCGGCAGCTTCTGTGCCACTGGGATCGGTGAAATTAATCGTTCCAACGTAATTTCCCGCAGGCAGATTGGTAATTTTCACGAGCCACGATCCTGATGAATTTCGGGTGATTGATTGAATTCCAGGGCTCATCATCGTCGAAGCGGGAACATAACTCACGCTGCCGGTCACCACGGGGGTGGCATTGGGGCGAACCACGTTGACATAGAAGAGGACCGGATCGTTTGTTGTCCCGGCCGATTGTGCAGTGATGGATATCGCGGTCGGTTCGTTGAAGGGCAACATCTGGTTGCTATCGGGTTGCCAGAGCCCGCGAACTAACTTCAAGAAATCGTTATTGTTTCCGAAGAAGACATTGAGATCCACTCGCGTTCCTGGCACTCCGTACTTACCAGCGATTCCACACGAGGTGTACTGCCAGATCTGCCACTGCGTCGTGCAATCTTGGTTGGTCCAGGAATCGGCGTAACAACCGACAGTTTTAGAATTTGGTTGCGCGGTGGTGATTGCGGGATTGATTGAATAATGGGCTAGCCAGAGTGGATATTGGCGAAGGGCTGCCGAACGCGACATCGCAGTTTCTAAGAATTGCGGATAGCTATAAACAAATGGCTTGCGACCAGTAGCCGCAGCCACGGTATCGAGCCAGGTCTGCGCCCACAAAGTTACGTTGGCCATTGATGCATAGCGGGAGCAATTACCATGTGTGACGAGAATGCAGTTCTTCTCTAAATCGAGGGCGACCGGCAAATCGCGTCTTCCATAACCACCGAGTGACGCGATTCGCCAAATAACTTTCTGCGCCTGCGCCTTAGCATCCTTGATTACCGTCGCCTTGTCGCTGGCGTTGGGAAGGGTGGCAAAGTAATAAAACGAGGTGTAGATGCTGGCCGCAT
>CAIUIT010000131.1 GCA_903899375.1 uncultured Actinomycetes bacterium | reverse complement strand
CAGTGGGCCCTGAAGTAGCATTTAGCTGGGTTTTCACTGGTTTTGATAGCGGGCTCTAGTCCGATACCCTTAGCCTTCGCTTCTAGTCCCCATCGTCTAGAGGCCTAGGACATCGCCCTTTCACGGCGGTAACACGGGTTCGAACCCCGTTGGGGGCACTCTCGCCAACTGGGAACGGTTGGTGGGGCACGGTAAGCAAAAGCAGTAAAGCTAACTTATGAAAATAAGTTTGGCCCAGTAGCGCAGTTGGTTAGCGCGCCGCCCTGTCACGGCGGAGGTCGCGGGTTCAAGTCCCGTCTGGGTCGCTAGTACATCTACATTATTGGCTCGGTAGCTCAGATGGTACGAGCGCGCGACTGAAAATCGTGAGGTCGACAGTTCGATCCTGTCCCGAGCCACGCTTAATTAATTAGTTAGAAGATGTTCCTGGAATCGACTTCAAAAGCGCAGTGACTTCTGATTCCTTATAACGGCGATGCCCACCCAAAGTGCGAATACTTGTTAACTTGCCGGCCTTGGCCCAGCGGGTCACTGTCTTGGGATCTACTCTAAAGAGCGCCGCGACTTCCGATGGGGTCAGCAAAGTCTCTTGTTCGCCCATTGTTGCCCCCATTGTTGAATTGGCGAAATGTCCATTTCGCACCAATATGGGTGCAGTATTCCTGCAATCACTCCGCTATTACAAGGGGGAGAAGCGAGTTTTTTTCGCGGTTTAGGTGGCTTGTTCCAGCGCCGCGACCTTGCGCCAGCGTGAAACGAGCCGTTCGTAGCCCTGGCCAGCCATTGCTCCATCGCCAGTGGATAGTCCATTCAATGAAAGATGAATATCTTCAACTGATGTGTCGGCTTCTAACCCAGCAAAACCATCCTCTTTGAGGATCTGCTCTAAATAACTAGCCAACCCGCCGTAATCCAGCTCTACCAACGATTCGGCGTGGAACATGGTGAGCCATTCCAAGAGATCTGCAATCTCTTGTTCGATGGGACCATTGCCAAAGGCGCTAACAACGCTCTGATGGGTAAACATGCAGCGCTTCTTTGCATTAGCAATAGAGGTGCGCAAAACAGTAAATGCACCATCTTCATTATGTCCCCGGATGCGCTCTGCAGGTTCAAAGAGTGAGAACCAGCGCGGTGGAATAATCCAGGTTTCGGTAAAGATATGCGGAACTTTATCTTCCACGCTTTCTGAACTAATGAGAATCGCCTCTTCAACATTGGAAGGGAGAAAGAAGCGAGCAACATTTAATGGCATCGACTCTTTAAAACTTGCGAGCGCAGCCCACGAACGAGCTGCAGTGCTCCAAGGGGATGCATAACGTTTTCCTTCAAGTTCCAGGATATGTGCACCATCTGCAGTGAGTGCAGGCGGTTCGGCAGAGATCAATCGACGCAGGGCGCGGATCTGTTCGTCATATCCCGTTGATGAAGTAATTGGAATGGCTTGCCAACGCAATTGTTCTGCTGGCTCAAAGGCAGGCATCGGCTCATAGACCCGTAAGGATGC
Organism: uncultured Actinomycetes bacterium; assembly: GCA_903899375.1. Lineage (GTDB taxonomy): Bacteria > Actinomycetota > Actinomycetes > Nanopelagicales > Nanopelagicaceae > PALSA-747. The sequence continues at coordinate 4,201 of CAIUIT010000131.1, read as the reverse complement.
AACATATGGAGTCGGACGCATATTAAGAATCAGTACTTAATAAATTCTTAATGTTAATGAATTAATTACGCGCGCTTGGCGTAATTGTCATCTGCGTATGGATCTTCGTCACTATCATCGGTGACCGTTGTGCTAACCGGTGGTTCACCGTGCAGCTCTTTCGCTAAACGCTCTAGATCCATATCAGGACCAGAATATTTAAGATCGCGTGCGACCCGGGTCGCTTTTGCTTTCTGTCGGCCACGCCCCATAGCGAGACCTCCTTCTTCTATATATCAATTCTAAATAATTAAATTTCGTCAGGAGCGTAGGTTATCGCGCTTGGTAAGTACTCACCAATGCAGAGCCGCTTTCGGCGGTTCTAGGCTCAATTTTCCCACAGACCCAAGCCTTCATGCCGCGGGCAGCCAGGCTGCGCAGCGCTAGGTCGGCGGCCAGGGGGTCTACCAGGGCGACCATCCCGATCCCACAGTTCCAGGTCTTCTCCATATCGGCCTGCCCTACCCCACCCTGGCGGGCGAGGAAGTCCATCTCTAGCGGCAAAGCCCAGGTCGAGCGGTCAAAGGTGGCCATCAGGTGGGCGGGAATCACGCGGGCGGTATTGGAGGCAATTCCTCCCCCGGTGATGTGGGCGTAAGCATGCAGATTCTCTTTGAGACCCTTATGGAGCGCCAGGCAGTCCAGGGAGTAGATCTCGGTGGGGGTCAAGAGGACTTCGCCGAGGGACTTTCCAAAATCTGCGAGGTGGTGGTCGAGTGAAAGGTTCTGCGACTTGAGAATATGGCGAACCAGCGAATAACCGTTGGCATGTAAACCAGATGCCGGCATCGCAATGATCAGGTCACCCGCGCGAACCAAGTGTTCTCCTAATAAATTTTCATGATCTACCGCACCGGTGGCGGCCCCTGCAATATCAAACTCATCTTCAGCCAATAGCCCGGGGTGTTCTGCGGTTTCGCCGCCGACAAGCGCGGTGCCAGCTTTTTGGCAACCGATTGCAATGCCTTGAACAATTTGTGCGATGCGCGTGGGAAATACTTTTCCCACGGCGATGTAATCTGTCATAAAGAGTGGCTCTGCCCCGCAGACAACTAAATCATCAACGACCATAGCAACTAAATCTTCACCGATGGTGTCGTACTTGCCGAGCAAGCGAGCGATCTCTGTTTTGGTGCCGACGCCATCGGTAGATGTAGCAAGAAGTGGTCGGTTAAATTTCTTCAGTGCAGAGATATCAAATAAGCCGGCGAATCCACCGATCTCTCCGATGACCTCAGGGCGGCGCGCCGTTGCTAGATGCGCCTTCATCAATTCAACGGCGCGATCCCCCGCTTCAATATCTACGCCAGCTGCCTCATAGGAAGTCACTCGAAACGACTCGTAATCTCGAGAAGATTCTTACCAGCAGATAAATCAGATGGAATATCGATGGGGTAATTGCCCGTGAAGCAGGCGGTACAGAGTTTTGATTCAGCAATGGTGGTTGCTTCGATCAAACCTTCCATAGAAACATAACCCAAGGTATCTGCACCAATGGAACGCCGGACCTCTTCTACTTCTAATCCCGCAGCAATTAACTCGGCGCGCGATGCAAAGTCGATGCCGTAGTAGCAGGGCCATTTAACAGGAGGAGAAGAGATGCGAACGTGAATTTCAAGTGCCCCAGCTTCGCGCAACATACGGATAAGCGCGCGTTGGGTATTGCCGCGGACAATTGAATCATCGACAACAATGATGCGCTTGCCTTCAATGACATCGCGCAGGGGGTTGAGTTTCAAACGAATACCTAATTGGCGAATAGTCTGGCTGGGCTGAATAAAGGTGCGGCCAACATATGAATTCTTAACGAGCCCCGCGCCATATGGAATGCCAGATTCTTGTGCATACCCAACTGCAGCTGGAGTTCCAGATTCCGGGACGGGGATCACCAAATCGGCGGCAACGGGATGTTCGCGGGCTAACTGTGCGCCGAGCGCTACGCGTGTGGTGTGCACGTTGCGGCCAGCAATCGATGTATCGGGGCGGGCCAAGTACACGTATTCGAAGATGCAACCTTTAGGTTCTGGGGTGGCCCATTTGGTGGAACGTAGACCGTTCTCGTCAATGGCTATGAATTCGCCGCATTCAACTTCGCGAACAAAAGATGCACCGACGATATCGAGCGCTGCTGATTCGGATGCGACTACCCAACCATGATCGAGCTTGCCGATAACAAGTGGACGTACACCATTGCGATCGCGGGCGGCATACAAGGTGTGTTCGTCCATGAAGACCATAGAGAAAGCGCCTTTTAACATGGGAAGAACGGTAAGAGCAGAACTCTCGAAGTTCTTGCCACTTTGTGCGGCAATTAACGCAGTCATAATTTCGGTATCTGTTGTAGCGTTCATATCGTTATCGCTCTTGGGAGCAAGTTTCGCTAACGCTTCGGCCAGGTCACCGGTATTTGTTAAATTACCGTTGTGTGCCAGAGCGAGTGTTCCGTGATCGGTAGATCGCAGAGTTGGTTGCGCATTAGCCCATGTGGAAGAACCAGTGGTGGAATAACGGCAGTGACCAATTGCTAAATTACCTGTAAGCGTTGCTAAATCGGCCTCGGTAAATACCTGAGATACCAGACCCATATCTTTATAAACAACGATGCGCTTGCCATCTGAAGTGGCGATTCCAGCAGACTCTTGTCCGCGATGTTGCAAAGCATAAAGACCATAAAAAGTTAGTTTGGCGACCTCTTCATCGGGAGCCCATACTCCAAAGACTCCGCATTCATCTTGCGGCCCTTTTTCCGCGCCGAATGTCTCAAAGGTGAGTTTTCCATCGGGGCGCTTTGTCACTCTGCAATCCTAATTGTCTGCGCGGCTAGCTGAAACAACTGCGAAAGATCTGAACGCTCACCGCTAGCAGTGATCCGTCCATCGTTGATTCCGTCAGACCATTCCAAGGAACCATCGATCAAAGCAATAAATTCGTCGGCGCCCATTTCAACAACATTGGGTGGAGTCCCGCGGGTGTGCTTTGGGCCTTCGCAACATTGGATGGCGGCGTAAGGGGGAATCCGTAGTTCGACGGCGTGACCGGGTGCAATGGCGCTGATCTGATCCAACAGCGCCTTAACCTGGATGAGAACTAAGGGATCGCGCGCCATTATGTATCCTTAACCGAAGAGCCTTGGCAGGGTCTCGGTGTGAGCCTGGCGCAGTTCGGTAAGTGGGATTGTTGCGCCGTTGATGACGAGTGCATCTCCGCCCGATGTTCCGATGGGATGGAATGGAATATCGCGCTCTTTCGCCAAGGCGCGCAGCGCTTCAAAGTTTGCAGGATCAACCGTGACCAGGATGCGACCTGGGGTTTCAGCGAATAGCCCAGCGGATACTCCTCCGGGAATCAACGCTCCGAGAAGTTCGACGGTGGCGCCGATGTTGTTGCGCAGGGTGGATTCGGTAAGCGCAGCAGCTAGCCCGCCATCGCTTAAGTCGTGCGCCGATTCAAAGAGCGGCTGGGCCTCCAAGAGCATGTCGATCAAGCGTACTTCGGCGGCGATATCAGGGGTTGGGGCGCGATCGCCCATCTGACCATGCAGATGAGCCCACTCTGACCCGCTGAAGTTGTCGGCGGTATTGCCCAGTTGGACGATCTTTAAGCCAGCTGCGGGAATCCCCATCTTGGTGCGGGTGGTGACATCTTGAATAACACCGAGAACACCGATGACTGGCGTCGGCAGAATCGCAACGCTTCCGGTCTGGTTGTAGAACGAAACATTTCCCCCAGTAACTGGCAACCCCATTTCGAGGCAGAGATCGGCTAACCCTCGAACGGTTTCGGCAAATTGCCACATGACTTCTGGATCTTCTGGAGATCCGAAGTTTAGGCAATTAGTAACGGCCAGTGGTTTTGCTCCCGTAGTTGCAATGTTGCGGCAAGACTCGAGCATCGCCAACTTCGCGCCGTTGTAAGGATCCAAGTACGACCAGCGCGCGTTGGCATCGGTAGAAATCGCGACACCAAGATTTGTGGTCTCATCGATGCGGATCATTCCAGAATCTTCTGGTTGCGCTAAAACCGAATTGCCTTGTACATAACGATCGTATTGATCAGTCACCCAGGACTTGTCGGCGATGTTTGGGGATGTGATCAGTGCAAGCAGTTCGGACTTGATCGCGGCAGCGGTATCAACTTCTGGAAGAACTGTTGCCTTTAAAGT
>CAIUIT010000130.1 GCA_903899375.1 uncultured Actinomycetes bacterium | reverse complement strand
AAGCAATCGGTAATTGCTACAGGAGCAGATACCGTTGTATGTGATGGAGAACTTTCACCGGCGCAATTGCGCACCTTGGAATCAAAACTTAGAGTAAAGGTGATTGATCGCACTGCGCTTATCCTCGATATCTTCGCACAACATGCAAAATCTCGAGAGGGCAAGGCGCAGGTAGAACTAGCTCAGATGAGTTATATGTTGCCACGTCTGCGTGGTTGGGGTGATTCACTTTCGCGCCAAGCTGGCGGAATTGGTGGACGCGGTCCTGGTGAAACCAAGATCGAAACCGACCGCCGCCGCATTAACGACAAGATGGCCAAGCTACGCAAAGAGATTAAAGAGATGAAGGTCGCGCGTGATACCAAGCGACAGGAGCGCACTAAATACAACGTGCCATCTGTTGCGATTGCCGGGTATACAAATGCAGGTAAGTCATCGTTGATGAATAGGCTGACTAATGCTGGAGTCCTTGTAGAGAACGCTCTCTTTGCAACTCTTGATCCTACGGTTCGGCAGACCAAAAGCTCTGACGGTCGGATTTACACACTGGCGGATACCGTGGGATTTGTGCGTCACTTGCCGCACCAACTCATTGAAGCTTTCAAATCGACTTTAGAAGAAGTAGCCGCGGCAGACCTGATAGTTCATGTTGTCGACGGTTCCCACCCAGATCCACAGGAACAGATTCGCGCTGTTCGAGAAGTACTTAAAGATGTTGGAGGCGGGGACATTCCTGAAATTATTGCGATCAATAAAGCAGATATTGCTGCGCCGGAAGTTTTAATGCAACTCCTTCGCGAAGAATCCAATAGTTTTGCTTTCTCTGCTCGCACTGGCTTTGGTCTTGAGACGCTCATCAAGGCGATTGAAACATCGCTGCCACGCCCACGAGTCGAGATTACTGCCGTAATTCCATTTAGTCGCGGAGAGTTGGTATCTGCAATTCACGAACGTGGCGAGGTGCTCTCTGAAACATACTCCGAGGATGGAACCAGGATTCACGCCATGGTTGATGCACATATCGCACAAAGGATTGAAGAGATGATTGATGTAGGAGTCTTCAAGAAATGAGCAACATCGTTAAGTTAAATTCTCGCAACAAAACCGCAGTGCGTGATCGCGCCCTAGTCGCCCTCTTGCAGGGAGAAGTTGTCGTTGTTGCGGCAGAACATGGGTATTTATATATCTGCGATGCTTTCAATCAGATCGCTGTTGCTCGAATTCACGAACTGCGCGCAGATCCAGTTGGTACTGCTGCTCAAGTATTGATCGGCAAGGTAACTGCCGTCAGCGGACTCGCCACCGATTTTGATTCAGATTGGCAGAAGGTCGTGGGTGCTTTCTGGCCCGGACTCTTAACAATCCAACTTGCCCCGCAGGCCGCTCTTAGTTGGGATTTGGGGGATGGTCGGGCGCTCTCTGAATTCGCCGTGCGCGTCCCACAACGAGATTTCTTGCTCTCGCTGCTAGCCAAGAGCGGCCCATTGGCAGCTGCCAGCGCATCGACTGCAGGTCAGGCACCGAATCGAGATATGACCTATATCCCGGCGATGCCAAACGAGGTGGGATTGCTGGTCGATGAGGGAGTGATCCCAGAGGGCCCCGCATCAACGGTCCTGCGTCGCCAAATGCGAGGCGGTCCCATAGTGGCGCAGCGGATCGGAGCGATCTCCCTGGAGCAGTTACAGGCGGTCTTGCCCACGATTGTGGCGCTCAAGCCTTAGGGTTCGGTTATGTCTACAGATACCTTTTTCGGTCCAGATTTCGATGCGCTCGCGGCAGAAGATCCAGATATCGCCGGCCTCTTGCTCAGCGAATTAGAGCGACAACGCCATCATCTGCAATTAATCGCCAGCGAAAATTTCACATCGCCAGCAGTCTTGGCTGCGCTGGGTTCAACGCTCTCGAATAAGTACGCTGAAGGGTATCCCGGCAAGCGTTACTACGGAGGTTGCGAAGAGGTCGATAAAGTCGAGACGATCGGAATCGAAAGAGCCAAAGCTCTCTTCGGTGCCGAACATGCCAACTTGCAACCGCACTCAGGGGCAAGTGCAAACGTTGCTGTGTATCAAGCATTTACCAAGCCAGGGGATACCGTCCTTGCGATGTCTTTGCCACACGGCGGGCACCTCACACATGGCTCCAAAGTAAATTTTTCGGGCAAGTGGTTCAACATCGTTTCTTACGGAGTTCGTGCCGATAACGAGCTCATCGATTACGACGAGCTGCGTGACCTCGCTCTTGCGAATGCACCTCGCATGATCATAACTGGAGCAACCGCTTATCCGAGTCTGATTGACTTCGAAAAAGTGCGAGCAATCTGCGATGAAGTCGGTGCGATCATGTGGGTAGATGCTGCTCACTTCATCGGCTTGGTAGCCGGCAAGACGATTCCATCACCCGTGCCTTATGCGGATGTAGTCTCTTTTACAACACATAAAGTTTTACGCGGTCCTCGCGGAGGAATGATCCTCTCCAAGGCGCAGCACGCGGCGGCGATTGATAAGGCGGTATTCCCTGGAATGCAGGGCGGACCGATCATGAGCGCGGTTGCCGGAAAAGCAGTTGCCCTACGAGAGTGTGCAACTCCCGAATACCAGGCTTACGCCAAGCAGGTAATTTCCAATTGTCAGGTCTTGGCCAAAGGCCTAGAAGATCATGGCATGCGCGCAGTTTCTGGTGGCACGCAAACCCACCTCGCACTCATTGATGTTCGCTCCACTGGCGTAACCGGCAAAGTTGCAGATGAACGCTGTGGCCTGTCGGGAATAACGCTCAACAAGAATGCGATTCCGTACGATCCTGAGTCACCAGCTGTAACCAGCGGAATTCGCGTGGGTTCTGCAGCAACCACGACACAAGGCATGGGAGCGCCAGAGATGACGCAGATCGCCGGGTTAATTGCGCGTGCGATCAAAGATGGCGCAGATCCTGCGAAAGCCGCTGACATCAAGAACGATGTTGAAACTCTCACCGCACGGTTCCCCGTTTATCCTCGCTAATTCAATAATCAATCATGCGTGAATATCTTTTAACTGCGGCGCTAGCGGCGACATTTTGCTTTATGTTGACGCCTTTAGTCCGCAGGCTGGCCATGGCCTCTGGTGCGTATATCGATCTGCGCTCACGTGACTTACATACTGATACGACCCCCCGCTGGGGTGGCCTTGCTATGTGGGGATCGATGTCGATCACATTCCTGATCGTTGACCATTTACGACTAGTTGGATCTGCCTTTGGCCGTGAGCTCACCGGCATATTTCTGGCCGGTACATTTATTATGTTGCTCGGCGCGCTTGATGATCGCTTCGATTTAGATTCACTTACAAAATTTGCGGGACAGGCACTCGCAGCGGGAATTTTACTCTTGCACGGAGTGCAGATTTTATGGTTGCCAATAAATGGAATTCTGACCATACCATCAAATATTGGGGCAGTTTTAACAGTGGTCTTCGTCATGCTCGTTATCAATGCGGTTAATTTTGTTGATGGTCTTGACGGGCTAGCATCCGGAATCGTGGCGGTCTGTGCAATTGCATTCTTTGCATTTTCATACATTCTCGCGGTGACTAATGGCTTTAGTCGCGCCGGTGCTCCTTCGTTGGTTATGGCGGTGGTCGTGGGTCTCTGCGTTGGCTTCCTGCCGCATAATTATCATCCGGCAAAGATATTCATGGGGGACTCAGGGGCCATGTTCCTAGGACTTCTACTATCTGCATCAGCGATCACGTTGACAGGTCAGATTGATGTCAACGCCCTAGCAAATCAAAATTCTCGCTCTACTCTGGTTCCGCTGATTCTTCCTTTTACAGTACTTGCAATTCCATTACTTGATCTGGGGATGGCAATCGTTCGTCGGTTAAGGGCCGGTCGCTCTCCGTTTTCTGCCGATCGTGAACACCTGCACCATCGCCTTCTGCGTATGGGAAATTCACAGCGCGAAGTAGCCCTCATCATGTACTTGTGGACCGCGATGTTCGCCTTCCCAACGGTCGCCGCCGCATTTGCCCCGCTCTGGCAGGCGCTCTTGATGGGGCTAGTTATAGGGCTAATTTCGCTCTATTTGATGCGCAGAGCGTATGGAAATAGGAAACTGGCGGCTCGTGAAGTACTCTCTGAGAACGCTGTGACCCGAAAGTTGATGTGAAAGGCTGGATCCGACGTGTCTGAGAACAATGAAAGAGCGCTCTGGTCGATACTTGCTTATCTAATCTTTGGCCTGGCAATTTGGGGCGCAATTGGATTTGGAATTGATCATTGGATTGGGAAGAACCATTATGGATTTATTACCGGAATTGTTCTCGGAATAGGTTCCTCAATGTATCTCGCTTGGCTTCGCTTTGGGGGCAAATAAAGAGATGAGCAACGCCATCGAAGCAAAACTCGGTAAAGGCGCTTTGATTCCTGCGAGCGTTGTTGGATTAATTGGTCTGATTGTCGCAACAGTCGTAAAAGGCAGTTCTGGATTCTTTGGCGGGCTTTTGGCTCAAGCGCTCGTTGTCATCTTCTTTGCAGTTCACCTGCTGGTCTCAAAGTATTCGGCGAAGATGGATCCCATCATGGTGATGGCGATGGCCATGCTCTCCTACTTTGTGAAGATCGTCATTTTGGGGGCCCTGTTCTTCTTGGTGCTCAATAACATCAGCGCCAAGACGCTAGATCGCACCTCTTTTGGAATTATCGCCATCTCGGTCACAATCGCCTGGCTCGCCGGCGAGGTCAGAGCCTTTTTCAAGCTCCGCGTCCAACTGCCGCTTCCGGCAAAGATTATTACCGAGGATTAGGGGCTACCCCGAAAGATGGCCACCACGGATGACGGCGCTTTCTGGACGATCATCGCCTACCTCATCTCGGGGCTGGGCTTCTGGGGCGGTATGGGGTATTTGGCCGACCGGTACCTTAAAACCAACTTCCTGACCGTGGTGGGTATGGGCTTTGGCATGGTGACTGCCCTCTACCTGATTTGGGTGAAGTTCATAAAGGAGACGCCGCCCACAAAGTAGCGCCGTGGCTAGGTTTGCAAGGGGTGCGCCTTTCCCCTTAAGGTAAGGCGTCCCGAGACACTCGGCTGGTTTTTTTGTTAGAGGAGAAGACAACTTGTCGCATCTGCTACATATGGCACAACCTGCTTTCGTGCCCCCAAGCAGTTCAGACTTCTTTTTTAATCCCGCCTTCGGATCTTCATTTTTAGCTACCAAGCCGGTCATGCTGGTGATGTTCTCAGTAATCCTGATTGCAGCCTTCTTTACAGTTTCGGCTCGTAAAGCCGCTGTAGTTCCTTCACGTCTCCAATTTGCTGGCGAGATGGTTTACGGATTTGTTCGCAATAGCATTGGAAAAGATGTTATCGGCGAGGAGTATCAGCGCTTCGTACCCTTTCTCTTCGCGATTTTCACCTTCGTACTGACAAATAATCTCTTTGGCGTCGTGCCATTTATGCAGTTCCCTACGATGTCTCACATTGGTTTTCCAGTTTCGATCACGATCTTTGTTTACTTGGTTTATCACTACGTTGCTATCAAGAAGAAGGGGTTGGGACGCTATCTCAAAGAGATGTGTTTCATGCCTGGAGTGCCAAAGGCTGTCTATGTAATTCTGGCCCCGGTCGAATTCCTTACCTACTTTGCAGTGCGTCCATTGACGCTCGCTATGCGGTTATTCGGAAATATGTTCGCTGGCCACTTGCTCTTGCTCCTCTTCACACTCGGTGGCGAGTACATGCTTAAGAGCGCACTCTTTGTAAAATTCTTCGCCATCCTTTCCTTTGGAATGGCAATCGGATTGAGCTTCTTCGAAATGGGTATCCAGTGCCTTCAGGCCTACATCTTTACCTTGCTCGCAGCTCTCTATATCGCCGGCGCATTGGCCGACGAGCACTAACGCATAGGTTTGGTTGGCAATCATTCCAACCATTGATTGAAGGGAAGTAATATGAAAGGCACACTTAGCATCGTGGGCTTTGGTCTTTCGACCATTGGACCCGGTACTGCAACCGGTTTGATTTTCGCTGCGTACATCAACGGCGTAGCACGTCAACCAGAGGCTCGTAGCATCTTGCAGCCAATTGCATTCCTTGGCTTTGCGCTCGCAGAAGCCCTTGCCATTTTCGGCCTCGTTCTCGCTTTCGTACTTAAGTAAGCGGTTAGCTCTCTCTTAGCGGGGTAGACACACAAATGAAAACATATTTATTCGTTAAAGCAGCTACGGCAACGGCGGACGCTCCTAGTCCTGTCGTTCCAAAGGTTGGCGAGATAATCGTTGGGCTTATTGCCTTCTCGATCCTCTTCCTCTTGCTCAAATCTAAAGCTGTGCCAATGTTTGAAAAGGCATATGCCGCTCGTACAAGTGCGATCGAAGGTGGAATTGAGAAGGCCGAGGCAGCGCAACGCGCCGCCGAATCTGCACTCCACGCCTATACGGCGCAGTTGAACGAAGCACGTACTGAAGCACAAGAGATTCGTGAAGAAGCTCGAGTTCAAGGTGCTGCCATTATCGAAGATCTTCGTGGCAAAGCAGTAGAGGAAGCGACCCGCATCTCTGCGGCTGCGCGCGCCTCAATCGAAGCCGAGCGCCAACAGGCGATCGCTTCTCTGCGCCATGAAGTAGGAGCACTTGCTACCGAATTAGCTTCAAAGATTGTTGGAGAGGCGCTAGACGATCATGTCCGCCAATCTGGAATCGTTGATCGCTTTATAGCTGATTTGGAGAAGAGCGAAAAGTGATCTCACTGGGTGGTAATAGTCGTCAATCGCTAGCGAGCCTTAGAAGCGCGCTAGATGAGAAGCTCAAAGGGCTATCTCCCGATGACTGCGCTGCCATTTCCGAGGATCTCTTCCGCGCTCTAGCAGCTCTCAATTCCTCAGTCGGCTTACGCCGTGCATTTACCGACCCTTCACGCGATGCACAGTCAAAAGCCGTCTTAGTAAATGATCTCTTTGATAAGTCGCTCTCCAAGTCGGTTCTCTTCCTCTTGCTTGAAGCCGTCTCGCAACGTTGGTCATCCTCAGCGGATATCGCCAGCGCGGTCGAGCAGCTGGCTATCGAGGCAGAGGCAACAGCCGCAAATGGTCGCGATTGCCTTGATCGTGTTCAAGATGAACTCTTTATCTTTGGACGCATTCTCGGCGAGAACCGCGAACTGCGACAGACTTTGGGCGACCGCATGGGTTCAGTTACCGGAAAGAGCGAACTCGTCGAGTCACTCTTTGGCGCAAAGGCAGATACATCTACGGTTCGTCTGCTCTCGCAGATGGTCAATGGCTTAGCTGGCCGCAGCATCGACTCCGTTCTTGCGGTTTATCAGGATGCCGTCGCCGCTCGCCGTAACCGTTTGATCGTTCTCGTTACCACTTCTGCTGCGCTCACATCAGTGCAATCCGAGAAGTTGAAGCAGGTTATGTCGGCTCAAGCCGGTCAACCAGTACACCTTAATTTTCACATCGACCCAGCTGTTCTCGGTGGCGTATCAATTCGATTCGCTGATGAGATGGTCGATGGAACTATCAGTACCAGATTGGCAGAAGCGGGTCGAGCACTCGCGGTTTAAGTTTTCTCAAGTGAGTAAATGACTCGCTTGGGATTTAGTTAGAGGAGAAGAAGATGGCTGAACTCACGATCCGTCCCGAAGAGATTCGCGATGCGCTGGAAAAGTATGTTGCCGCATACAACCCAGGTAACGCCTCACGAGAAGAAGTCGGAACAGTAACTGAGGCAGGCGATGGCATCGCCCGTGTTGAGGGTCTGCCTTCCACGATGACCAACGAGCTCTTGAAGTTCGAAAATGGCACACTTGGATTGGCGCTGAACCTCGATGTTCGCGAAATCGGTGTGGTTATTCTCGGTGAATTTACTGGAATTGAAGAAGGAACATCTGTACGTCGTACCGGCGAAATTCTCGCTGTACCTGTCGGAGATGGTTTCCTCGGTCGCGTTGTTGATCCACTCGGTCGTCCCATCGATGGCAAGGGCGAGATCGTCGCTGAAGCAATGCGTGCCCTCGAACTCCAGGCTCCATCAGTAGTACAGCGCCAACCTGTAAAAGAGCCAATGCAGACAGGTATCAAAGCTATCGATGCAATGACAGCTATTGGTCGCGGACAACGCCAGCTCATTATTGGTGACCGTCAGACCGGAAAGACCGCTATTGCGATCGACACCATCATTAACCAGAAAGAGAACTGGGAATCTGGCGATCCAAAGAAGCAGGTTAAATGTATTTATGTAGCTATCGGCCAGAAGGGTTCAACCATCGCTTCAGTACGTGGCGCACTGGAAGAAGCTGGCGCCATGGCATACACAACGATCGTCGCATCACCTGCATCTGACCCAGCCGGTTTCAAGTACCTCGCTCCATACACCGGTTCAGCCATTGGTCAGCACTGGATGTATGCAGGTCAACACGTACTTATCGTCTTTGATGATCTCTCCAAGCAGGCCGAGGCTTACCGTTCAGTTTCCTTGTTACTTCGTCGTCCACCAGGTCGCGAGGCCTACCCTGGCGATGTCTTCTATTTACACTCACGCCTTCTAGAACGTTGCGCCAAGCTCTCTGAAGAACTTGGTGGCGGTTCCATGACAGGTTTGCCAATCATTGAAACTAAGGGAAATGACGTTTCTGCATTCATTCCCACAAACGTTATTTCTATCACCGATGGTCAGTGCTTCCTTGAGACCGACCTCTTCAACGCCGGCGTTCGTCCAGCTATCAACGTGGGTATCTCGGTATCGCGCGTAGGTGGATCTGCTCAGACAAAGGCCATTAAGAAGATTGCTGGTCGTCTTCGTCTTGACCTCGCTCAGTACCGCGAACTCGAAGCCTTCGCAGCTTTCGGTTCCGATCTCGATGCGGCTTCAAAAGCCCAACTAGAGCGCGGCGCACGAATGGTCGAACTCCTTAAGCAGGGTCAATACTCTCCTTATTCGGTAGAGCGCGAAGTTGTTTCAATCTGGGCTGGTACAACTGGCAAGATGGACTCCATTGCAGTTTCCGACATTCGTCGCTTCGAAGCGGAATTCTTGGATTACATCTCACTTTCGCACCCTGGAATCTTTGAAGTTATCTCCACTACTCGCGAACTCTCTGATGACACAGTCGGCGCACTTGAAAAGGCGACCGAAACATTTAAGAGCCAATTTAGCGCAGGCAACTAACTTCTATCATGGGTGCCCAACTTCGAATTTATCGCCGCCGAATGCGTTCGGTTAAGGCGACGAAAAAAATTACGCGAGCGATGGAGTTAATCTCTGCCTCGCGCATCGTCAAGGCGCAGCAACGTGTAGTGGCTTCATCGCCGTACTCCATCGAGCTCACCAAGGCAGCTAGTGCGGTTGCTCAATTTTCAAATACCGATCACCCATTGACCATGACAGTTGCCAATCCAAAGCGCGCAGCGGTTCTCGTAATTACCGCCGATCGCGGAATGGCTGGCGCATATTCCAACGCCGCAATCAAAGAGGGTGATCTCCTTATTGCAAGCCTTCAGGCTCGCGGCCTGGCAGTCGATGCGTATCTCGTCGGCCGTAAAGCCGTGAATTTCTATCGTTTCAGAAATCGCGTCATCGCGGGTTCATGGACCGGATTTTCCGATAATCCGACTCTAGAAAATGCGCGCGAAGTTTCTGCAGATCTCGTGACATCTTTCCTAACGCCTACAGATGGTGCTGTCGGAGTCGATGAACTTCACATTATTTATACCGAATTTAAATCCATGATTACACAGACTCCAGTTGCCGCTCAATTGCTTCCACTCAGTTCGCCACAAGCGGCCGAGCCACGTGGAGTCTTGGCGATGTACGAGTTTGAATCCAGCGCAGAAACAGTTTTGAATGCCCTACTTCCACGTTATGTAGAAGCACGAGTATTTAATGCCATGTTGCAATCTGCGGCTTCCGAGCATGCTGCTCGTCGCCGTGCAATGAAATCTGCGACTGACAACGCCGATGACCTAATCAAGTCGCTCACCCGACTTGCAAATGCGGCCCGTCAGGCCGAAATTACCCAAGAGATCAGTGAAATTGTCGGCGGCGCAGATGCGCTTGCCTCAGCTAGCGCAGGGAGCGAATGATGTCAGAGACAACTCAGTTGGCAGGAAAGCAAGGTCGCGTGGTCCGAGTAATCGGTCCAGTCGTAGACATTGAGTTTCCAGCAGATGCCATGCCATCGATTTTCAACGCATTGACGGTTGATGTCACCCTCTCTGGCGAGAAGCGCATGTTGACCATGGAAGTAGCTCAACACATTGGCGACAACGTCATCCGTGCTATTTCGATGCAGCCAACGGATGGAATGGTCCGTGGCGCTGAAGTCACAGATTCAGGTTCCCCAATCATGGTTCCAGTCGGTGATGTAACCAAGGGTCACGTATTCAATACTCTTGGAGAGTCACTCGATGTTCCAACTTCTTCTCTTGATATCAAAGAGCGTTGGCCTATTCACCGTACCGCACCTGCCTTCGATCAACTTGAGTCAAAGACCGAGATGTTCGAGACCGGTATCAAAGTTATTGATCTGCTGACCCCATATGTAAAGGGCGGAAAGATCGGCCTCTTCGGCGGCGCCGGAGTGGGCAAGACTGTTTTGATTCAAGAGATGATCTATCGCGTAGCTGAAAACTTTGGTGGTGTGTCTGTATTCGCCGGTGTTGGTGAGCGTACCCGTGAAGGTAACGATCTCTTCCTAGAAATGACCGAAACTGGCGTTATCAATAAGACTGCATTGGTCTTCGGACAGATGGATGAACCACCTGGGACGCGTCTGCGCGTTGCGCTTTCTGCTCTGACCATGGCGGAATATTTCCGCGATGTACAGAACCAAGATGTGCTCCTATTCATCGACAATATCTTCCGCTTTACCCAAGCTGGTTCTGAAGTATCAACGCTGCTGGGCCGCATGCCATCAGCCGTGGGATATCAGCCAACACTTGCAGATGAGATGGGTCAGCTCCAAGAGCGAATCACATCAACTCGTGGTCACTCGATCACATCGATGCAGGCTATTTATGTTCCTGCCGATGACATCACCGACCCGGCTCCGCATACAACATTCGCGCATCTAGATGCAACAACAGTTCTTTCCCGTCCGATCTCTGAGCTTGGTATTTACCCAGCAGTGGATCCTCTGGACTCAACATCGCGCATCTTGGATCCACGCTATATCGGTGAGCACCACTTCCGTGTTGCAAACCGCGTTAAGCAGATCTTGCAGCGCTACAAGGATCTTCAAGACATCATCGCCATCCTTGGTATTGATGAATTGTCTGAAGAAGATCGCATCTTGGTTGGACGCGCCCGTCGTATCCAGCGCTTCTTGTCACAGAACACCTTCGTCGCAAAGGTATTCACCGGACTCGATGGATCATTCGTTCCGCTTTCAGAGACTATCGAAGCCTTTGAAGCACTTGCTGATGGAAAGTATGACCACGTTCCAGAGCAGGCTTTCTTCATGTGCGGTGGACTTGCAGATGTAGAGCGTCGAGCAGCTGAGTTGGCTCAGGGCTAATTCATGGCTAACTCAAAACTAACCGTCGAAGTAGTCTCACCCGAAAGACGCATATGGTCGGGTGAGGCAACTTTGGTATCGGCTCGCACGTTGGATGGAGATCTCGGAATTCTCGCCGATCACATCTCATTGCTCGGTGTGTTGGTTCCAGGCGTTGTAAGCATTAAGACAGCAGATGGATCTGTCGTTGAGTTTGATATGGCTGGTGGATTTCTTTCGGTAAATAAGAATCAAGTTGCGATTTTAGGGCAAGAAACCGTTAAATAATTGTGACATCTGCGCCGAGTGCGCGCAGATCGGCCGCAAGGTTCGGATATCCGCGTTCGATATGGAACGCATCCTCAACAATCGTTGTACCTTCGGCAACAAGTGCCGCCAAGACCAAACCGGCTCCCGCTCTAATATCTGTGGCTAAAACAGGCGCACCAGAGAGCAGTGGAATGCCCGATATCGCGGCGTGATGGCCATCTACGGTGATATTTGCGCCCAACCTGCGTAACTCGTTGACGAACATAAAGCGGGCCTCAAAGACATTTTCGGTCACAATTGCGCTGCCTTGTGCGATTGCATTGAGCGAGATCGCCATTGGTTGTAAGTCGGTAGGAAACCCGGGGTAGGGGAGAGTGGCAACGTCAAAGGCGTTAGGGCGATGATCCATCTTCACTCTAAAACCATCTGATGTTGTAGTAACTACGGCGCCAGCGGCGACCAATTTGCCTAAGGGAATTTCTAGGTGGTCAGCCCTGCCGCCTTTAATTGTGATATCGCCCTGAGTCATAACCGCAGCAAATGCCCAGGTTCCGGTGACGATGCGATCAGGAAGCGTTGAATGAGTCGCGGCGTGCAATTGCTCGACACCTTCGATGATGAGAGTCGATGTTCCCAACCCCGCGATTTTGGCGCCCATAGCGATCAGATATTCACCCAGATCGATGATGTCGGGTTCGCGAGCGACATTGTGCAAGGTAGTTGTTCCTTTAGCCATTACCGCTGCCGTCATCAGATTTTCTGTTGCACCAACGCTAGGGAAGGTAAGTTCAAAGGTTGCACCAACGAGACCATTGGGCGCCGTGGCAATGATGTAACCATGTTCAAAAGCGATGGTGGCACCGAGCGCTTCGAGCCCAGCAATATGAAAATCCAAACCGCGCGAACCAATGGCATCTCCACCAGGAAGTGAAATTTCGGCGATCCCAACGCGCGTGAGCAAAGGCCCGAGAACATTGATCGATGCCCGCATCTTACGTACTAGTTCGTATTCAGCTTTATGTCCTGGGGTTTGCGGTACATCAATAACCAGAATGTGGTTCTCGCGATCAAAGGTAATTGAGCATCCCATGCGGGTGAGCAGGTCGGACATGATGTCGACATCTGCGATCTGTGGAACGTTATGGAGAGTGTTCTTGCCAGGGGCTAAGAGCGATGCCGCCATTAACTTCAACGCCGAGTTCTTGGCGCCCATAACCGTCACTTCGCCAGATAGACGAACCGGGCCTTGGATGCGAAGCGCAGACGAATTCTCCGCCACACATCACCTCCACGCCGAGTAAGAACTAAATTTGAGTGGTCTCATTCTACTTGCTCCAATAGGCTCATCCCATGGTTAATTTGACGCGTATTTACACGAAAACCGGTGATGACGGAACTACCTCACTAGGGGATATGAGCCGTACCTCTAAGAACGATCCACGCCTTGAGGCCTATGCCGATGTCGATGAGGCCAATTCCGCGATTGGGGTTGTTCTCGCGTTGGGTGCTATTTCAGATGAATCCGTTAAAACACTTCTCATTCGAGTACAAAATGATCTCTTCGACGTAGGCGCAGATCTTTGCACCCCGGTCATTGATGATCCCAAGGTAGAGCCGCTTCGAGTTACCGAAGAGCAGATTACCTATCTTGAGAGCCAGATAGATTCATACAATAAAAATCTTGCAGAACTTCGATCCTTTGTTCTGCCATCTGGCACGCCAGCCGCTTCACTCTTGCATGTCGCACGTACAGTTACTCGCCGCGCAGAGCGATCTACCTGGCATGCCATTCATTCCTTCGGTGGTGGAGTCAATCCACTCGCTGCAAAATATCTCAATCGCTTGTCTGATCTCTTCTTTGTGCTTGCTCGTTTTGAAAATCGCGAGGTCGGAGATGTTCTCTGGGTTCCTGGAGCTAATCGCTAAATATTAATTACGGGGCTGTCGGTGATGGAGTTGGCGAAGCCGTTGGGCTTGGAGTTACTGTCGGAACTGGCGTATAACTTGGATCCGGTACGAATGTGCTACTTGGCACGGTGTCAGTAGTTGGACCAATTCCGCAGGTGGCTTGGATATCAGAGAACTTCACACCAGTTTGCAATGGGATAGGACTAACCAAGAAGATCGTCTGAATGCTCTTTGCGACTGCTCCGGCTTGGAAGACCGTGATACCACCTAAGGTAATTCGATTGGCAGGATTTGCCGGATCTATACCTGTAATCGTCGAGGCCACTTTCCACCAGGTGCATCGTTGACCTGCCGCGACGAGAATGGCTGCACACGATAAAGCTTGTGAACCAGGCTTCATTGGATCCACAGAACAGGAATTGATCGCAGCCGAGGAGTTCTTCAGGGCAGAGAGGATTCCCACCAGTTCTGCACCAGTAGGAATGCGGGCATAAGCCGAACCTACAACTCTAAATCCCTTCGGCGGCCAGTTGGGCGCGGGTGAAGGGGGTACGGGCTTACGAACTGGCTTGCGATAAACATATTT
>CAIUIT010000129.1 GCA_903899375.1 uncultured Actinomycetes bacterium | reverse complement strand
TTCCTAATATCGCGTGCAAGGAGTTCCAGATAGATCGTTGGTTCCTTGGTAGCCAGGTCGAGCAAATTATTGAGAGTGTGCGCGCTTTGCTTGAGGAATATGGTCCGGAAACCATTTGTCATCGCGATCTCAATAGCCTCTCTTAAGAATTTCTCTGCCTCAATTGGCTTATCTCGGTAGACATCAGCTGCGATGAGCGCCTTATTCAATTTCGCGCGGGGATTGTCGATGGGGAGTGCATCCAGCAACTTCCCTGCTTTGGCCTTGTTTTGCAGAGCGGAATTCGTAGTGTGAAAAACGGCGGTAGTAGTTGATGTTGGCATTCTAAAGAGCAGCTCCCCAACTCTTTCATCATCGACCAGAGAAGTTCTTATCAAGAGCTCGTGTTCGTCCACAACGCGGAGCATGTCTGGTTGGAAGAACCCGCCATCAACTTCATGGCGAGCGGTTCGAATAAGTTCAAGACTTTCGGTAACTCGACCTTGATTCGCCAATATCAAGGCAAGTTTTGCGCGCAAGGAAGTTATCCAGGGCCATTGATGAAATTTTATTGCGATTGGGATGTGGGTGATGATCATCTCCTCAGCCTTGGAGAGATCAGCAGATTCTCTATAAATTTCTGCCAAACAGTAGACGGCTTCAAATGGGAAGAACATTCCGGAAACATTAATCTTCTCGGCATTGGCGAGAGCAAATAGCGAATCGTCAAGAGAATCTCTTAACCTTCCATCATCTAAAGCGACCAAGGCGCGCATGGATGGCAGGGTCACCGCTCGGATAATCGCCGGATAGTCCGTTGCTGCAGCTTCGGCTAGGCGCAGAAATTCCAATGTAATATCTTCCTGCTCCAACATAAACGCGGCTGTTGCTGCGGCCCTAAAACTGGAGAGAAGATGGGTTGCGAATTGCGGGTGTACAGAGCTAGGCATCATCGATGACTTGCGCGCCAATGCGGTGACCTTGCTGTATTCACCAATAAAAAATGCGATGCGAATTTCTAATAGATTTAGTTCAGCGCTTACCGCGTCAATATTTCCTTCAGCTATAGGCAAGGTCTGCAGCGCTTTCTGAAAGACTATAGCCCGCTCCACATTTCCAGTGACTATCTCGAAGGCGCCTTGCAGGTAGATGGAGCTAGCAGGTCCGATAAGAGAATTTCTTTCAAGTTTAACTAGATGGCTAAGGAACGCCTCTCGATCTGCACTGAGCAATAATTCGAGGATGTACTTTCCGGTTAATTGGAGTGCCTCTTGATCATCTCCAACTAGCTCTAGTAGTCGAATAGCGGAGGCTACTTGGGAATGGGAAAGGAAGAAGTCCCTGGCTTTTGTAACAAACTCTCTTACTGATTCGACATTTTGTAGTGCACCCAAAATGAGGAAGTCCTTGAGAATTTCTTTAACTTTATACGTGTCTGGATTTTGGCTAAGCCGCTCCAAATAAATTCCTTGGAAATCCAACTCTCGAAGTGTTGCCATGGAGTTCAAGGGGAGGCCTAAGTCAGGTAAATCCATTACAGAAATGCTCTGCAGCAGAGAAATCTTTTGAAGAAGCGCGAGTGATTCTTCTGGAAGTTGCAGACAAACTCGCTCGACCAAATTTTGGCGGCGCGCTGCTGCCGAGCTATGTATATTTTTAACGCTGAGGTTGTCTATGTCAGCCAAGGCCATCTGTATCCCAATCGGCCATCCATCTAGCTCAGCTATCGCTTCTGGTATTCGCGAATCATCTGGATCGATGTCATTCAGTCTGGCGACAAGAGCAATCTCTGAGCCATTAAATTTTAAATCTTCGATCGTTAGATAATTGAGGATGGACATATTTTGTTCGCGACCGTATATGGCGGTTGGTACATTTTGGCGAAGATTTAAAGAAGATAAATTGTGTGGTGCATTATCAACCCAGGCTTGGAGAAGCGGGAGAGAGAACGGCGAGATTAGATGTAAATTATCGATGACAAAATGAAAATCATGTCCGAATCTTCCGATCTCTTCGCAAATTTTGGAAATTGCGATGGCGCCCATCGCTTGGATGTCGGACTCTTCGGTTACCCAATCTGCAAATCCAGGTTTCACTCGACGAATTGCCTCCACCACATGAAATACTGCCGTGCGCTGAGAATCTTCTGCAGAGACGGTGTACCAAGCTGTGATGGTTGGATATTTAGCCGCCCATTGTGAACCCAGAACGGTTTTACCAAAACCGGTAGGGGCAGTTACACCCAAGACGCGCGGAGCAGGTCCCTCCACCCAGTCGAGAAGTCGGTGCCGCGGAAAAAAGTTCGGTAACACCGGAGGCGGCGTGATTCGAATCTGCGACACCCCAGGTAATAGTTCTCTTTTCACTCACCCATACTCTCATAGGGGTGAGGGTGAGGATGATGGGGTACCACTCAAAACACTCACCCCTAAAGTCACCCCTCACCCCGAGAACTTTGTAACTGTGGAGAACCAAGGGAGTGTGAGTCCGCGCCGCTAGGGTTGGCGGATGGCCAGCGCAAAGAACCAACAGATGAAGTTGGTCGGCGAAGCCCTAAACGCTGCGATTGAGGCTATTGGCGGGGAACCACGTGAAGGCCAGATCCAGATGGCCGAAGCTGTGGCCAACGCCCTGACCGACCGCCACCACCTCTTAGTTCAAGCGGGTACGGGTACCGGTAAATCCCTGGCTTATCTGGTGCCCGCCCTGGTGCACGGCAAGAAGGTCTTGGTAGCCACCGCAACGCTCGCTTTACAGCGTCAATTGGTCGAACGTGATTTGCCGAAGATTCAGCCGGCGCTAGAAAAAGTTCTGAAGCGCGATCTCACCTTCGCTGTTTATAAAGGCGTCGGCAATTACCTGTGCTTACAGAAGATGAATGGTGCCGAGCAAGATCCCGACGGCGATATGTTGATGGAGATCGGCGCGCTAGAAAAAGATCAGAAGCGACTTAAAGCGTGGGCCAAGACTCCCGGTGTTTCGGGGGATCGCGATGACGCTCCGGATGTAGACCGTCGAGTTTGGTTCGCAAACTCGGTCTCGGGTCGGGAATGTATCGGTAAAGATGATTGCGCCTTTGGATCGCAATGCTTTGCCGTGGCGGCAAAGGCCAAGGCGCAGACCGCCGATGTAGTTGTCACCAATCACACGCTCCTTGCAATCGAAATCGTCGATAACCACGCGATTCTGCCGGAGCGCGATGCGGTGATTTTGGATGAAGCCCACGAATTTATGGATCGCACAACACAAGCTGTGACCGAAGAGTTGACCGCTGCACGCGTCGAACGAGCCGCCGCTATGGCAACCAAACATATGCCGGGCAAGGCTGCGATAGCTTTTAAGAAAGCCGCTGATGATTTCGCCGAAGCGATCGCTGATTTTGCCGCTGATGTGCGCAACGATCCGAGCAAGGCAGGACGTTTGCCAGAACTACCTCGGCAGTTAGAAGCGCCAATCCGCAAGGTCAAAGAGTCATCGGCCGCTGTAGTTGCGTTAATCAATGCCGACTCTGACATCATCGATACCGATTCCATGGCACAGCGCGCTCGCGTTAAAGG
>CAIUIT010000128.1 GCA_903899375.1 uncultured Actinomycetes bacterium | reverse complement strand
TTCTTGGAGTTGGCGCTACATATGTCCTAAATATGCAACGCGGCAATCCTCCCAACAGCAGCATTAAGGGAATGCCGATTGTGGTTCCTGTGCTTCTCGCGATTTTGATGATCGGAACATTTGTACTTAACCGCACCGTCTTTGGGCGCCACCTGTATGCAGTTGGTGGCAATGCTGAAGCAGCGCGCCGATCTGGTATCAACGTGCGTCGCGTACGCACTTTGGCCTTCATGATCTGCTCTGGCTTAGCCGCAATTGCCGGAATGCTCTTTGCATCGATGTCGAACTCGATCTCGCCAACAACCGGTGGCGGAACTACCCTGCTTTATGCCGTAGGCGCTGCTGTTATCGGCGGAACCTCGCTCTTTGGAGGCAAGGGAAAGTTACGCGATGCCATCTTGGGTGGTCTTGTAGTAGCTATCATCAATAACGGTATGGGCCTGCTGGGCTTTAGCTCAGGTACCCAATACCTCGTTACAGGTGGCGTTCTCTTGATATCAGCATCCGTTGATGCCATCTCTCGTAAAGGCGCAAACATCGCTAACTAGTAAAACCAGATTAAAAAACGCGCCTCATGCCGAGGCGCGTTTTTTATTGAATTTTCGCTTAAGCCTTGACTCCCATCAAGTGTTCAAGGGCAAGTTGATCGATCTTCTCATAGCCATAACCACGAGCGCCCGCTAGTTCAACATCAAATGATGCATCCCCAAGATCACGCCATGATTCGCCGGCAGCAAGTGTTGGTACTTCGAGTTGATCAGTGCGAGATGCCTTCATTGCATCAATAACCCGTGGGTCCTTGCGGAAGGCCAGCGCGCGCTCTTTGAGTGCAAGGTAGGTGCGCATATTGGCTGTGGCTGACTCCCAAACACCCGCATCATCTTCGGTGCGAGCTGGCTTGTAATCGAAGTGCTTTGGTCCGTCATAGTTGTAACGCTCTAGGAGATCAACCAAGAAGAAGGCTGACTTGAGATCACCGTGTCCAAAGACAAGATCCTGATCGAACTTTGGACCATGCTGACCGTTGAGATCGATATGGAATAACTTGCCCTGCCATAAGGCCTGCGCGATGCCGTGAACGAAGTTGAGCCCAGCCATCTGCTCATGTCCAACTTCTGGATTGACGCCGACCATCTCTGGATTGTCGAGCGTATTAATAAAGGCGAGCGCATGTCCGATTGTTGGCAAGAAGATATCGCCACGTGGTTCATTGGGCTTTGGCTCAATCGCGAACTTGATGTTGTAGCCCTTATCTTTTACATATGCGCCCAGAATATTGAAGCCCTCGCGATAACGCTCGAGCGCAACATAGGCATCCTTCGCACCATCAGATTCCGCGCCTTCACGGCCACCCCAGCAGACATAAATCTGTGCGCCAAGTTCGGCGGCCAAATCAATGTTGCGCATCGCCTTGGATAGCGCGAAGCGACGAATATCGCGATCGTTGGAAGTAAGAGCACCATCTTTGAAAACTGGATGGCTAAAGAGGTTTGTGGTCGCCATGGGGACCTTCATGCCGGTCTCTTCTAACGCCTTCTTAAATCGGTGAATATGGCCATTACGTGCCGCCTCATCGCTTCCAAATGGAATTAAGTCATCATCGTGAAAGGTCACGCCATAAGCGCCGCGGGCTGCCAGTTCATTAACAGAGCGAACTGGATCTAGTGGGGCACGGGTTGCATCTCCAAAGGGATCACGGGCTTGCCATCCCACGGTCCATAGACCAAAGGTGAATTTATCGGCGGGAGTTGGGGTAAGAGACATTCTTGTAGCTCCTTTTAGGCACTTATACGTTCATTTGGCTCTAAGGCTAACCTACCCGTACCCTTACCGCGTATCTACCCTCCAGCGGGAGTGGTGAAATGGCAGACACGCAGGTCTTAGGAACCTGTGTCTTCGGACGTGAGGGTTCAAGTCCCTTCTCCCGCACCAGCTTTATATGCACTTTACGATTATGGGGATATTAGGCAAGGATGTGGTTTCTAGAGTTGGTCACGGTGAGTGATCGATACCCCTGTCACGATGGAAGGAACCCCAGATGGCTGAGAAGAAATTTCTCTCATGGCTCGGTTTTAAGGATGAAGCAACTCACGCGCCTTCGGGTTCGGTGAGGGCGCCAGGAGCATCAGTTCCCCACGCCAACACCCTTGATCGTATTCGCGAATTGGAAGCAGAACTTGCAGACCTGCGCGCGCGTCGTGACATCACCAGCCTCACTCGTGAAGAGTTTGAGATTCTCGCCACCGAAACCGCAACATCACTTATTAAGACTGCACAGGCGCGTGAAGCGCGTGCAGCGGCAGCGGCCGAACGTGCATTGAATGAAGCCCAACGCTTGGCACAACAATTGACCGAAACCGCCGAAACGAAGGCACGCAGCGCATTGCAATCTGCAGAGGGACGCGGTCGCAAGTATCTCGAAGCCGCAGAACTCGAAGCCAGGGAAGCAATTGAAAAGGCAACAAAGGCGGCGCAAGAGCTTCTCGATTCTAAACACCGAGAAGCGACCACGATTACATCGGCGGCAAGACGTGAAGCAGACCATGTGATTTCTGCAGCAACAACCGACATCACAAACTTTAAAAATTGGCTCAGCGGCGCAGTCGCCGAATCAGAGCGACTTCAGAAGGTTCAGCACCAAGCACTTGCAGCAGCTGAAGAAGGTATCCGCCAAACTAGATCCCGGATGACAACGGCCTTTGAGAAACTAGCAGCGCTCGGAATAGATATTGAAAGCGCATTGGACGAAAACCACCGCCCGAAGGAGAAGGAATTTACGCGTTCCACTCCTCCAGCTCCTGTTAAGCCAGATACAACTAAGTCTGCTGCTAAGAAAACTTCTAAGTCTGCTGCCAAGAAAAGTGTGTCTACTCACAAGAGCGTGGGAAGACCACCAAAGCGTAAGTAATGGCGGTTAAATCCTCCCGCTATATAGCCCCAATCGACGGGCTGCGGGCGATAGCAGTCGCTGCGGTCATTCTTTATCACTTGGGAATTACTTGGATTCCTGGTGGATTCCTCGGTGTTGACCTCTTCTTTGTCATCAGCGGTTATGTAATAACCCGCCTCTTGCTCGATTCCATTTTGAGTAAAGGAGCGCTTGATCTGCGCGAATTCTATTGGGCGCGGGTAAGGCGTCTTGTTCCTGCACTTTTATTCATGCTCTCGGGAACAACATTTATTGTCGCCGCATGGAAGCCTGATGCTATCCACCGCTTTTTGAGCGATCTTCCCTACGTCCTCACCGGCAGTGAAAATTGGCACCTAGTTGGGGTTCACCAGGATTACTTCCAGGCAATCGGACGCCCACCTCTTTTGCAACATACCTGGTCTCTCGGAGTTGAAATTCAGTTTTATGCGATCTGGCCCCTAATCTTGCTGACAATTCTGCGTTACTTCGGAAAGAAGCGCGTAGCACAAATATCTTTAGCGATTGCTTTTATCTCTGGTTTCGCTCTATTCATATATTCAATCCACGTAGATTCGACACAAGCAAATAGCATTAGTCACATCTACTTTGGTACCGATACCCACAGCTTGGGACTATTTCTCGGGGCCGCTCTTGCAGTGAGTTGGATACCCAAGAACCTCAATAAAAATATCTCGCAGCGAGCACAGGATTTCGTTGATGGAATTGGAGTTTTCGGTTTGTTGGGCCTGCTCTGCACGTTCTTCTTCATCGATGAATCTAATGCTGCTCTATATCGTCTAGCCTTTCCGCTCGCGGCACTTTTCGGATGCGCCATCATCACCTCACTTGTGCACCCAGCTTCCAGATTCGCTCCGTTATTGAGTGCTCGCCCAATTGTGTGGATCGGCCAGCGTTCCTATGGGATTTATTTGTGGCACTGGGTGATCTTTCAAGTCACTCGTCCCAACGTGGATCTGGCAGGAGCCAGTTGGGCCATTAACTGTGCACGCATTCTCATCGTTGTTGCCTTGGCAGATATTTCGCTGCGCTGGGTTGAAATTCCGATTCGACGTGGAAAACTCGCTAACTGGTTCCGAGGAATGAAATACCGAACCAAAGCAACACAGAGAAATCAAAAGATTTGGGTATCTCTCGTAATAATCGGTTTTATGGTATCGACAAGTGGCGCCTCCTGGGCCGCCCTTAAAGAAGTAAGAAAGAGTTCCGCCGCAGTAGTCACGAGTGTCACGCAAACACCTTCAGCCCAGATAGTTACTCCGACTTCACGACCTGGATTATGGGTAACTGGTGACTCAATAATTTTAGGCATTAGGGATAAGTTGCAAAATCACTTCCCCATTGAGTTAATCAACGCTCGGGTGGGTCGACAGATTGGCGAATTGATCCAAGTCGCAACTATAGATCGCGCCGGACTCGAAAAATCTAAAGTTATCTTCGATCTAGGAAATAACAATCACTTAACGGAGAGTGATGTGCGCGCACTATTCGAGCTACTTAAGAACCAACCCCAAATGATTGTGGTGGATACAGCGGTTCCGCGACCGTGGCGAGATGACAATAACCGCATCATCCGCTTGGTTATAGGTGATTATCCGCAGGCACGTCTTGTCGATTGGGCGACGATATCGCAGGGGCACCCTGAATACTTTGCGCCAGATGGAGTACATCTAAGTGATTCGGGTGGAAACGTTTATGTCAGCGCCATTCTAGAAGCGCTTAAATAGTTACTAAAATTGCCCGAAGTTTTAAACTCTGGGCAATTTAAGCGAAGATAGATTTAAGCGAAGATAGATTTAAGCGAATTGGCCAGGAAGACCGAAGACCTTACCTGCAACAGTTGCTCCATCTGAATAGACAGCCGATATCTTGAATGAAGTCCATCCATCGGTACTGCCTTTGGTGACATCAAGTGAGATCTGTGTTGCTGGGACGGTTGCGATCAATTTAAATGCGCCGCCACTAGAAGAAGCTTCAATGTTATATGTCGTCAATCCAGTAGCTCCCGTTGCTGGGTACCAGAAGATTGTTGCGCCCGTTGCGGTGTAGTGCGCAACGATTCCAACAGGAGCCAAATCGGTCGCTGCAGTCGCGGTACTTGGAGCCGTGGTAATTACAGTTCCGGTCGCCGTGGTTTCACTTGAGCTAGAACCAGGGGCGGGAGTAAGTGACGTCATTGAAGTATCGCTTGGCGTTGCCGCAGCAGTTGCTGCAGGTGTGGCAGGGGTCGCGGAAATATCAGTGGCTGCCTTGTGGTTACGAGCTACGACCAAGACTGCGATCAACACCACGCCAACAATAACGGCGAGAACAACGCGGGATGAAGACTTTTGATTTTGAACTGGAGTCTTAGGAGCGACTGAGGCGACAGGCGCGACCGGAGTTGATGTCTCGATTGCGGAGTCAACTGAAACTACAGAGGAAGCCGGCGCGGAAGAAGTAGAAGATCTGCGCGATGGAACGGCAGGAATCACAATGCGACTAGCAATCTTCTTTGCAGTTGCCTTTTTGGCGACTTTCTTGGCTACCTTTTTAGCGGGAGCCTTCTTGGCGACTTTCTTGGCTACCTTTTTAGCGGGAGCCTTCTTGGCGACTTTCTTGGCTACCTTTTTAGCGGGAGCCTTCTTGGCGACTTTCTTGGCTACCTTTTTAGCAGCAATCTTCTTAACGGTTGCCTTCTTCGCTACTTTTTTAGCTGAAGTTTTTTTGGCAGGGGCCTTCTTAGCGGCTGATTTCTTAGCGGTCTTTTTGACGGCCACGGGTGACTCCTCGGTTAAAAGTGATCCATGTTCTGATCGGGATGGGTTGAACTAATGCCAAAATCGTACCTTAGAAAAATTGAACTTCTTAGTACTCCACGCCCACTTCATGGGATAAGAAGCTAAATCAGGCGAACTATCTCTGGCAAGATCGCTGCAAGGGCCTGCCCTCGGTGGCTAATTCGGTCCTTCACTTCTGGGGGCAATTCGGCTGTGGTTTGGCTATATCCAAGGGGCACGAATATTGGGTCATATCCAAATCCATTAGTGCCACGTGGCTCTAGTGCCAGCTCCCCTACCATCTCGCCGATCTGCAAAACCTCGTGCAACCCAGATGGGTGATTGCTCGGAAGTACCAATGCGACAGCGCATCTAAAGCATGCGCCGCGGTTAGGAGCATCCATTTCAACGAGCTGGCGAAGCACCTTTTCCACATTAGCTCTGTCATCGCCATGAGAACCCGCCCAGCGAGCAGAGAAGATTCCTGGCGCTCCCCCCAGCGCATCGACGCAAAGTCCGCTGTCATCAGCCAGGGCAGGAAGTCCGGTGAACTCCGAAATTTGTTGGGCTTTGAGTAGCGCGTTTTCGGCGAAGGTGCTGCCTGTTTCTTCTACATCTGGCATATCGGGAAAGTCACGTAAGCCCAGCACGTGAATATCGAGGTGGGCACTCTGCAACATCCGCTCGAACTCTTTTACCTTGCCTAGGTTCCTGGTGGCTAAAACCACCTTCTTCTCTTGCGTCATAACTGCAGGTGCGTTAAGCCAGAGCGGCGGCTTGAAGACGTGTCAGCTGCGCGCAGCCAGCTACGCCGAGATCCAAGAGTTGATTTAAGAGCGCTCGGTCAAAGGGCACGCCTTCGGCAGTTCCTTGGACCTCTACGAAGTTTCCATCCCCCGTACAAACAATATTCATATCGGTATCGGCGTCGACATCCTCCTCATAACAGAGGTCGAGCATGGGAACGCCTTTGATTATTCCAACGCTGACGGCGGCTACTGACTGACGCAGTGGCTGGCGATCAGCGATGATGTGACCCTTGCCCTTAGCCCAAGTAATTGCATCTGCAAGCGCTACATATGCCCCAGTAATAGCAGCGGTACGAGTTCCGCCATCTGCTTGCAAAACATCGCAGTCAATAACAATCGTGTTTTCTCCGAGGGCGCGGGTATCTACTACGGCGCGTAGTGAGCGACCGACGAGACGAGAGATTTCTTGAGTACGTCCGCCCAGTTTTCCTTTGACGCTCTCACGATCAGAGCGAGTATGAGTGGCACGTGGCAACATCGCATATTCGCTCGTCACCCAACCCTGTCCTTTACCGGTTAACCAACGTGGAACTCCTGGTGTAAATGACGCAACGCAGAGTACGCGAGTATTTCCAAACTCAACTAGGACAGATCCTTCAGCATTCTTAAGCCAATTGCGGGTAAATGTAATTGGACGGAGTTGATCGGCCCCACGGTTATCAATACGACTACTCACTTATATTGCTCCTTCGACGCTATGTACTTCAGGGCCGAGGAATCGGCGGGCTAGTTTATTAAAGGAATCTACATCACCGGTGGCAACGAACTTGTAGGTCGGAGCTCCAGAAACGTTGAGTAGATCTTTCTCGACAAGAGTGCGATACAAATCTTTAGCAGTTTCTTCTGCGCTGGACACCAAGGTGACCTCGTCCCCCATTACATATGAGATTACGCCGGTGAGAAGTGGATAATGAGTGCACCCTAAAACCAAGGTATCAACGTCGGCTTCAATAAGGGGTCGAAGGTACTCGCGAGCGATTGCCGTGATTGCAGGCCCCGATGTTTCACCCCGTTCTACAAATTCTACGAAGGCAGGGCAGGCAACAGAAGTTATAGAAAGATGAGGAGCCGCTGCGAAAGAATCTAGATAAGCGCCAGATTCGATTGTGGCGTTTGTTCCAATCACACCAACGCGCCCTGAACGAGTCGCAGAGACTGCGCGACGCGCTGCTGGTTGAATCACTTCGAGTACAGGAATTTCGTACCGCTCACGCGCATCGCGCAACATGGCAGAGCTCGCCGTGTTACAGGCGATAACAATCGCTTTCACTCCTGCAGCGACCAATTCATCTAAAATTTCTAAGGCAAATGAGCGAACTTCAGCCAGGGGGCGTGGACCATAAGGACCTCTGGCATTGTCACCAACGTAGATAATTGACTCACCAGGAAGTTGATCGATGATGGCTCGTGCAACAGTGAGACCACCTAAGCCAGAATCGAAGATTCCGATCGGGGCTGTGGATGAGGGTTGCGACACTCGGTAAGTCTACCCGCCCGTTAGGAGGTTGAGCAGGCTCGTCTGCAACCAACCGAGCCAGAAATACACGGCATATATCGCTTTCTGTGGATCATTATCTGAGAGCGCTTCAAAGATATCGAAGGAATCTGGATTGATTTCCAGTCGCACGGATAAAGCAAGGCGTAGGTCATTAATGGCCATCAGCCAAATTTCACTGTCGAGATCTTCAACGACGCCGGCGCGATCTTCATCGACGATAATTTCCAAGGCGGCGCGAACCTGTTTGAGAGTGCGTTGCTTCTGTCCACGGAGGGTCGGCTCGGTATAACGCCTAAAATCTGCCGCCGCCTCTGGATCAGCATAAGCATTGGGCAACAGTCGCAATAAAACAGAATCTTCTGGGACCGTGATTTCATCGGGGGCTGCCTTAAGTTGCGACATTAACTGCGCAAAAGGATCGCTCTCGTCGTAGTGGTGATTGAAATCCCCCTCGCCCAGCAATTCAAGAAGTTGCTCCACCAAATTAATAAGAATATGTGCTTCATCAATGGAGAGATCTAATGAAAATAAGTTGCCATTGCGCAAAAATTCTGACATCGCAGCGCCCTACTAAATCTTGTCATCACGTTGGAGGGTGGCCCAGAGGCCATGTTCGTGCAATCGCTGCACGTCGCGTTCCATCTCTTCACGAGAACCCGTTGAAACCGCAGCCCGTCCTTCATTATGAACTTGCATCATGAGTGCATTAGCCTTTTCGGGCGTAAACCCAAATAACTTAATAAATACATATGTTACATAACTCATCAAATTGACGGGGTCATCCCAAACGATCGTTACCCATGGCTTATCAACGAGTTGGGAAATATCGAGATCAGATTCGGCCATTGTGTCAGTTGCCATCGTGATC
The DNA here is from genome assembly GCA_903899375.1 of uncultured Actinomycetes bacterium. Lineage (GTDB taxonomy): Bacteria > Actinomycetota > Actinomycetes > Nanopelagicales > Nanopelagicaceae > PALSA-747. The sequence goes on along the minus strand of CAIUIT010000128.1, from coordinate 782 downwards.
CCCTCCTCGATTATTCGGTGAAATGATAACTAGCGAACCCAGACAATCACAAATGGCGTCTGCACCGCCGCGAAGTTTTGATCGGAAGCAATGCTCAACCGGTATGGCGTGAAACCGCTTACGTTGTTGCTAATTGTAAATGTCGCCTTGCCAGTTACATCTGTCAGAGCAGTCGCACCATTACTGAGCGAGACCGTTACCCCGCCGATCGCTGGAATGACCTGAGCTGTGACGGGATACGGGATTCCAGCTTTTATGGAAGCGGGGATCCTCCAGGTAAGTATTCGATTGACATTAATTGCGATGATTGGCGTTTCGCCCTTTAGTCGTTCATAAGTTAGATCGGTGGACATCTGGATATTGGTGCTCTGCGTGAGTTGCAGCGTCACCTCATAGGTTCCATTACTGTCCGTGACTCCATCTACCTGTGTCCAGACTCCGCCATTTACCTGGGTCATTAAGTGCACGGGAACTCCAACCAAAGGACTCTTATCGGCACGCGTGAATTTTCCGATGACGTGGGATGGAGTTCCATACGGGACGTTCAACGAATCCGCTGTTAAGGATGCCGCAACTGTGTCAGGAGCGATCGAAAGTGCAACGACGCGCACTGCTTGCGAAGCGCTCGGATCTTCCATGCCAAGAGTCCACTCCGAAAGTCCACCTAAGCGATACTGCGATACCAGGTTTGCGCGAGCAGTAAAACTCTGTGCATCTTGGTACCAGACTGTGCGATAAGCAGTACACGTGGTGAGGGATCCGTTGGTAAGCGTTCCGTTGTA
>CAIUIT010000127.1 GCA_903899375.1 uncultured Actinomycetes bacterium | reverse complement strand
TAGGTTGAAAATTGGGCAGCTCAGCACCCTGTATAATTTCTTCTAGGATAACAAAGAGGTATGTGAAGGGTTTTTTTAATGAATTTTCTTGAGGACTCATTACCTGAAAATTTGGTGGGTCTTTGCGCGTCTGGCGTCATCGCTGCGATATCTGATGCTTGGGCGAGTAGAAAATCTGCTCACATTGTTATCACCGGTGGACGCACTGGTTTGACCATTGCTAAGGCGATCGACCAAAGCCTTTTCAAATTGCTCCGCGAAAATGTCGCCTTCGAAGGTTCAATGCTGCACATCTGGTTCTCCGATGAGCGCTTTACAACGGAAGATGATCCCGATCGAAGCGACACCATTTTGATTGCCGGCTTTGGACTCAGCAAGTCCCACATTGTCTTTCATCGCGTAGATGCCACAGGTGATGTTGATGGTGCCGCGGCCAACTACGCCGCCGAACTTTCCTTAGAGCTGGGGAAGCAACCCTTTGATACGGTGATTCTCAGCATGGGCGAGGATGGACATATCGCCAGCCTCTTTCCGCAGACTTTCGACCCAGTATTCACGGGCGCGGCACTCGCGGTCCATAATTCTCCTAAGTTACCGCCATTGCGAGTCAGCCTCTCACTCACACGTCTGGCAAACTCGCTCCATACATATATCTTCGCCCTCGGCGAAGGCAAGGCTGCAGCGTTGCAGTCGATAGCTACTGGACCAGTCGGACTTCTGGAGAAGAGTTCACCTCACGGTCAACTGCAAATCCTCACCGACCTCTCGGCACCATCTAGCATTTAATTTAAGATCGCTTCACCGATAGGAGATCAGCATGAGCAGTATTCAATTAACGGTCGTCGGCCTGGGCCGCATGGGGGCAAATATCGCTCGCCGCATCCAGACTCATGCACAAACCCCGGTAAGCATCGCCGTTTTTGATGTTAATCCAGATACAGTCAAGAGCGTTGCTGCCGAAGGGTTCACACCTCTTGCTTCACTCGCAGATCTCGCGCAATTTAACAGCACTGATAATCCACAGTTTGTATGGGTGATGGTGCCTGCAGAAGTTACGCAACAGACTATTCATGCGATTGCCGAACACCTAGCTCCTGGATCCACCATCATCGATGGCGGTAATACTTTCTACCGTGATGACATTGCAAATGCTGCCTGGCTTGCTACCAAGGGAATCAACTTCGTGGATGTCGGAACATCAGGCGGCGTCTATGGGTTAGCGCGCGGTTATTCACTTATGATCGGTGGCGAAAAAGGCATTGTCGATCGCCTCACGCCGATCTTTAAGGCGATGGCACCTGGCATCGAATCTGCAGAGCGAACTCCTGGCCGCACTGGCGAACCCGCAAATTCTGAATATGGTTTCTTGCATTGTGGTCCCGTTGGTTCTGGCCACTTCATCAAGATGGTGCACAACGGCATCGAGTACGGCGCCATGGCGGCATACGCCGAAGGCCTTAACTTGATTCACGCAGCAGCACAGGGGATTGCGCACCCCACCGCTGTCGGCGATCATGTCGAAACAAAGTACGACTTTGATATGGAAGAGGTCACCGAAGTATGGCGCCGCGGATCTGTTGTAGCGTCCTGGCTGCTCGATCTCACTGCGACTGCTTATACCGAAGACCCAGAACTTGCCGGATATGAGGGATCCGTCTCCGATTCTGGTGAAGGGCGCTGGACCGTACAAACCGCTATTGATGCTGGCGTTCCTGCCAATGTGCTCAGCGCTTCACTCATGGGTCGCTTTTCATCGCGCGGGAATGATCTGTACGCCAATAAGGTTCTCTCTGCAATGCGAAAGAAATTCGGCGGCCACGTAGAAGCGAAGAAAAATTAGATGAATGCACGCAAGGTAGATTTACAAGACGCCGATGTTCTCGTCCTCTTTGGAGCGACGGGTGATTTGGCAAAGAAGAAGTTATTTCCCGCGCTTTACAGCATGGCTCTCAATGATTCGCTTCGCTGCCCTGTTGTTGGGGTTGCCTCGACAAAATGGGATCACGCGCAATTTGCCTCCAATGCTTTTGAAGCCATTCATAACGCTTTTCCAAACCCCGATGCCAAGATCATGGCCCAACTCGATGATGACCTTTCACTTGTCGTTGGTAATTACGAAGATTCCAAGTTGTACGAAGATTTAGCAGAGGCCCTCAAGGATAAACAGAGCCCAGTTATTTATCTTGCTATCCCACCTGCATTCTTCGGCAATGTCACACAGGGTTTGGCTAAGGTCGGTCTTACAGAGCGTTGCCGCTTAGTTGTCGAAAAGCCTTTCGGCCGCGACCTGCATTCTGCTATCGCCTTGCAAGATGTTCTCGAAGCAGTGCTCCCCGAAGATCGCATCTACCGCATCGATCACTACCTTGGGAAAGAATCTGTTGAAGATATTCTGATCTTCCGATTCGCCAATTCAATCTGGGAGCCGCTCTGGAACCATCGCTATATCAATAGCGTACAGATCACTATGGCCGAAGATTTTGGAGTCGAGGGCCGCGGAGCCTTCTACGATGGCGTTGGAGCTATCCGCGATGTGCTTCAAAATCATTTGTTACAGGTACTCGCACTTATTGCCATGGAGCCACCTTCTGATCTTACTTCGGGCAGAATGGAAGATGAAAAGCTCAAGGTCTTTCGCGCTATGGCTGCGCTTAAACCCGAGAATGTAATTCGCGGGCAGTATGTGGGATATCTCGATGAGGCTGGCGTTGCACCTCGCTCTACCACCGAGACTTATGCGGCCGCAATAATGCATGTCGATAACTGGCGCTGGTCTGGTGTTCCTTTCTATCTGCGCACCGGAAAGAACCTTCAGGAAAGCACCCTGGAAGTTATTATTGAATTTAAGCAACCTCCACGCCTCTTATTTGCAGAGACGCAAGAAGGTTCGGCTAACTTGCTTCGTTTCCGCCTTGGCAAGAACGACGGCGTGGATATCGAGCTACAGGCCAAATCACCGGGTGATCATTTGAAGACCGAGCCAGTGAAGTTGACCGTTAACTTCTCTGCAGCCCTGGGAGAGCGTCAAGAGGCATACGAACGCTTATTGCGCGCAGCAATGGCTGGAGATCACATGCGCTTTACGCACATTGATTCTGTCTTAGAAACTTGGCGTATCGTTGAAGGAGTTATAAATAACGAGCCGCACCTTTCGCCATACTTCAAAGGTACTTGGGGCCCAGATAGCGCCGATGAACTTCCTGCAGCTGGTTGGCTAGAGCTTTAAACTAATTCTTTTGTGATGGAATAGCTGGCGTAAGCAATCCCATCAACCGCGACAACAAAAGCCTGTGGGTTATCTGCGATAGCGGCGCTTATGACGCTGCAAAATGGAGTCGAAGCACGTGCGATTACAGGCGCTGGACCAATCAGGACGGTTCGTAGGGTCTTTTCATCAAGTACGCGCGAGCTATATCCACGTTCAGCGCTATATGTGAAACCTTCAGCTGGAAGAAGATTTGCCCCGTGTGCTTGAAAGAACTCCTGCGCGGCAACATCAGCAGGGGAGTTGGCTTTTGAAAGTACCGACAAAATTAAGGAATTAATTACTTCTAAATGTAATTGTGTGTTCTTTGCGGCAGCCATTGGATTCGTTTCGCAGGTAAAGCCAACGACCGAGTAGACCTCTTCTGGCTCGCGCTCTTTTTCTACTTCAAGACGAAGCTCTTTTTTAACCTTCTTCTTGCCAAACCAGAGGAACTTCATGAATTAAGGGCACCCAGGAAATCTTTATGGAGCAGAGTGTTACTTGAAACTCCATTGCCCCCGTGTGGACCAGGCACTCCGTCAAGGTTTGTAAATGTGCCACCTGCTTCGCGCACAATTATGTCGAGAGCAGCCATATCCCAGAGCGCTAGCGTTGGTTCGACAGCAATATCGAGCGCACCTTCTGCAACGAGCATATGGGACCAGAAATCACCAAAGCCACGACTGCGCCAGATCTCATCTTGCAACTTGAGCATCGCGGCTTTACGGCTGCCCCATCCGGTGAGATCGGAATACGAGAGCGACGCATCTTTGAGATTGCGAACTCCCGAAACTTTTATCTGGCGTGGGGCTCCACCGTTTTCGCTGATATAGGCCCCGCTGCCCAGAGCAGCGAACCAACGACGGTACAGAGCAGGAGCGCTAACAACGCTGGCGACGACTTCGCCCTGTGGATTGCAGAGTGCAATCAAGGTGGCCCAGGTCGGAATTCCACGCAAGAAGTTCTTGGTGCCATCAATCGGATCGATCACCCAGTAATAACTATCTTGAGTAAGCGTCGGTGCTCCAAATTCTTCGCCGAGAACTAAATCATCGGGGCGAGATACAGCCAGCGCTTCGCGGATCTTTGTTTCCACCGCTTTATCTGCATCGGTTACTGGCGTCAGATCTGGTTTCGTTTCAATGACCAGATCGAGAGATTGATAGCGATCTCTCGAAATCGAATCAGCGAGGTCGGCGAGATGGTGCGCGAGCATAAGGTCTTGGGCGTAATCTCTCATGAATTCAGTTTACCTTCGCGCAGAAGCCCGCGGAGATTGGTTAACCGAGCGAGGGAACGTGGCTCCGAAATCAACGAATTGAGAGCACATTCCGCTTCATCGTGCGAGCAGTTACGTGGGCAGTGCTCGATTGCTTCGGCAAATTCGCGAAAAGCACCGATTACTCGGTCGCGCTGGACGTGAGCCAGTCCAAATGAGCGTACGCCTGGAGTATCGATGATCCACCCAGATTTATCGTTGAGCTCTAAGGCGATGGCGCTCGATGAAGTGTGGCGGCCGCGACCAGTGACATCATTGACATCTCCTGTTGCCCGATTCGCCGTTTCGACGAGGGCGTTTACCAGAGTGGATTTACCAACCCCCGAATGTCCGAGCAAAACGCTGCGCTTGCCTGCTAAGGCGTTGTGCAGAGCGGTGAGATCCCCACTGCGTTGAATCTGGATCGACTCCACCTCGAGGTCTTTATATGGTTCCAAGAATTCTGACGGATCTGCCAGATCGCACTTCGTCATAATGATCAATGGCTTAATGCGTTGATCGAATGCAACTACTAGCGCACGGTCAACGAAGCCGTGACGCGGCTCGGGGCTGGCTGCCGCTAAAACAATTCCGATCTGATCTACATTGGCGACGATCATCCTTTCCATGCCTGCGTCATCTTCCACGGTACGAGTCAATTCGTTGATGCGCGGCTCTACTGCGACTATGCGAGCTAAAGTATCCACCTTGCCCGAGGTATCTCCAACGATGCGCACGATATCTCCGACCACGACTGATTTCTTACCCAGTTCGCGCGCCTTCATGGCGGTAACCACAACACCGGTATTTTCAATGAGAGCGGCGCTGCGACCGCGATCTACTGCGATGATGCGAGCGAGTTCGGCTGCAGAATAATCGGGACGATCTTTAGTTCGCGGGCGGGAAGAGCGCTTCGGACGGATCCGAACATCATCTTCATCGAGATCGCGAGGGGTCATTGATTTCCTGTTAGCAGTTCAGCCCAGGCCCCAGGAAAATCGGGGAGGGTCTTGCGCGTTGTCTCAATATTTTCTACATCGATTCCATCGATGCGTAGCCCAATCATGGCGCCAGCCGTTGCCAAGCGATGATCGTCATAAGTATGAAAAGTGCCAGCGTGCAATGGCTTCGGAATTATGCGCAGCGCAGAAGGCTCTTCGATGACTTCGCCACCCAAATTATTTATCTCGGTGGCCAGCGCCGCCAAACGATCGGTTTCGTGCGTGCGCAAGTGAGCGATGCCGCGTAGGTAAGAAGGGGAATCCGCAAAGACGCAGAGCGCTGCGATCGATGGAGTTAATTCACCAACATCATGCAGATCGATATCGACGCCATGAATCGCACCTCCGGTAATGGCTAAATCATCGCCGTGGAATTCAACGTGTGCACCCATCTGGGTGAAGATATCGCGGAGATCATCGCCAGGTTGCGTTGTCGATCGGGGCCAATCGCGAATAACAACGGTGCCACCACTGATCATTGCCGCGCCCATAAATGGCGCTGCGTTAGAGAGATCTGGCTCAATGACTGAATCTGTCCCGTGCATGATCGCGGGTTTTGCGGTCCACTCATTGTGGCCGATAACTACTTCGACACCCTTTTCGCGGAGCATGGCGATAGTCATTTCAATATGGGGAAGCGAAGGTAGCGAAGTACCAACGTGCTTAACGGTGACTCCCTCTTTAGTGGCAGGAGCTACCAGCAAGAGCGCCGAGATGAATTGGCTCGACAAAGTTGCATCTACTTCAACGGTGCCACCGCGCAGCTGCCCATTGGCGTTGATGGTCATCGGCAATGAATAGCGGCCACCATGCTCAATCGAAACACCTAAGGCTTCGAGCGCTTTGATGACAGGACCGAGCGGACGTTCGTGCGATCTGGCATCGCCATCAAAATGAATAATCCCCCTGGCCATTGCAGCTACCGGCGGCAGAAAGCGCATCACCGTTCCGGCGTTGCCGACATCGACAGAAGCTGGGCCAAAGAGTGGAGCCGGAGTAATAGTCAGATCACCATTGGCTGCGGTTTCAATCCCGACCCCAATTGCCTTTAAGCCAGCGATCATCAAGGCGGAGTCACGAGAGTGGAGCGGACGGCGCAGAACTGATGGTGAATCGCAGAGCGCGGCCAAGATCAAAGCCCGGTTTGTCACAGATTTGGAGCCAGGAATTGTGAGCGTCGCTTTTACCGGGAGGTTCCCCCGGTAGGGAGCGCGCCACAAATTCGTCATACGGTAAGCCTACCTGAGATACCTTTACGCTCATGTGCGGTCGATATGCCCTCAGCGCCAGCCAGGATGAGCTGATGGATGCCTTTGAGATCACCACTGGTTATGTAGGCCCGGTTCTACCCGCCGACTGGAACATCACACCGACGCGTGAAATTTATATCGTGCGCGATAATCGTGAAGCCCAGCGTGAACTCACCACTGTCTCTTGGGGGCTGATCGCTCCTTGGTCAGAAGATGCACAAAGTGCGCTGCGCTCACAATCACAAGCCATTAATGCTCGAACCGAAACGGTGCACGAGAAGCCGACTTTCAGAAATGCATTTACATCCCGCCGTTGCTTGATACCTGCGAGCGGTTATTACGAGTGGGCTACCGAGATGGGACCGTATGCTCCCAAGCAACCCTTCTTCATTCATGGTGATGGCTTGATTGCATTTGCCGGAATTTGGGATCGTTGGCGCAGCCCCGATGGAAGTTATCAGGAGAGCGCTGCAATCATCACCCGTCCCGCAGTCGAATTTCTCGCGACCGTTCATCACCGCATGCCAACTTTCTTGCCCCACGACCGGTGGGATGCATGGCTCGACCCCGCATTGAATAAGGTGGATGAGATCCGGGGCTTGATGGATCTTGCAGAGCCCGCTCTGGGATTGAGCGCTTATCCAGTCTCTTCCCGCGTAAATTCGACAGCTAACAATGGTTCGCAACTCATTGCGCCAATCGAACTCGGCGAGCCAGAGACCCTGTTCTAAGCGGGAATAAACTTTCCGTTCAGGTGGTTCACACCTTGTGGGAGTAGCCTTGGCGGTAATGGATATCAATCAATCTGAGGTCGCGGTCGTTGATCGCGCCACTGAGAGCGCTGCCCAAAAGAAGGCGCGCTTTGAGCGTGATGCCCTGCAGTACACCAATCAGTTATACGCAGCAGCCATGCGTTACACCAAGAATCCGCAGGATGCCCAGGATCTGGTGCAAGATACCTATGCCAAGGCCTTCGTCGCCTTCCATCAATTTGAACCAGGTACCAATCTCAAAGCCTGGCTCTATCGCATTCTCACCACAACTTTTATCAATACATATCGCAAGGACCAGCGTCGCCCGCAGATCAGCGATGGCGAGCTCGAAGATTGGCAGATTTATGACGCTGCCAGCCACACCAGCGATCAAGGCCGCTCCGCCGAAGATGTCGCACTCGATGGGATCGTCGATGTTGATGTGAAGGCTGCGCTCGCTGCCATGCCAGAAGATTTTCGTATGGCTGTCTATCTCGCCGATGTCGAAGGATTCTCTTACAAAGAGATCGCCGATATTGTCGGAGTGCCATCAGGTACCGTGATGTCTCGTCTGCATCGAGGTCGCAAACTCCTTCGCAGCTCGCTCGCCGAATACGCCAAGGACCGTGGATTTAATCGAGGTAGCGATGCATAATTCTGCGCACCTACCCTGCGATCAAATTCTGCAGACTCTGGTCCTATTCATCGATCATGAGCTCCCATCCGAGCAGGAGTATCAGTCCTATATGACCCACTTCCAAGAATGTGCGGATTGCAACGAAGAGATGTTGCACGAGAGCACCGCTGTAGCCTTTTTGAAGGAATTGCTCCAAATGAACTGCAATGAGCAGGCGCCGCAAGAACTCCACGATCGGATTTTGCAACAAACAGAAGAGCTAGCCGGGCAGTCTCAAGTCCAGTTCTTCTCGTCATCTACCACCATCACGAATTTCACTTTTGACGGAACTACCTCGATCCAAGTGACGCAAGAGTTCACCCAAGAGATTCGCCACGACTTTAACGAAGAGCAGTAACTCCTACTTTTTACCCTCACATCCATTAAGTTTTGGGTATGCAACCAGAGCAACTTGTGGGATCGGTAGGGATGGCTTCCCTCACCGTCCGTCCGCTCGATACCGGGGTCGCGCAAGGGTTCAACGATCTGCCAGTACTAGCTGCAAATTCTGCTCTGAACGTTATCGAGTCAGCCTGTAGCGCTGCAATCGCCGAATACTTCGAAACTGGCGAAACTACCTTCACCATAGGTGCAGCTATTCAGATGCGGGGAGCGGTTGCAATTGGCGCCGAAGTTCGCGCTTTAGTCAAAGCCACAGAGTTCAGCGACAATATCCTGACCTTCGAATGTGAAATTCATCAAGAGCAAAGAATAATCGCCGTCGCACAAGTGCAACGGCGATTAGTAGATCGCGTTTCTTTTATGGCACGGAGCGCAGCGGAAAATCTTCCGCGCACCAGCGCCGCTAGTTAATTAAGCCTTCTTGGTAGCCCAGAAGATCTCGGAGATCTCTTCGATCTTTGCCAACAACTTATCGGCTACTGCAACATCGTTTGTTCCCTTTGTGCCACCGGCACCAGCGAGCTTGGTAGCTTCATTGAACAAGGTGTTGAGTTGTGGGTATGCCTCGAAGTGTGGAGCCTTGAAGTAATCAGTCCAGAGAACCCAGAGGTGGTGCTTGACCATCTCAGAGCGCTCTTCCTTAACTGCTACTGCGCGTGACTTGAAATCAACATCGCTGCTGGCCGCGTACTTCTCCATGGCAGCTTTTACTGATTGTGCTTCGATCTTGGCCTGTGCAGGATCGTAGATTCCGCAGGGTAGATCGCAGTGGGCAAATCCAACGAGAGTTGGCTTAAACATAGGTGCTCCTTCTTTAATAAAAACGAATCGTCCTATGTGTCAGACTACTACTCCCATGGCACACCTTCCATTTAGAACTATTGCGGTGAGCGGCAACTCGATGAGCCCCTCCTATAACGATGGCGATTGGCTGCTCTTTCGCCGCTTGCGTGCAGTGAGCGCGGCGCAACGCTTGGTTGGGAAAGTCGTGGTGATCGAGCGCGAGAGCTATCCCGGAATCCTGTTGATCAAGCGCGTGATGCGAGCAGATGAAAATGGACTTTGGGTCGAGGGCGATAACAAAGATGCCAGCACCGATTCAAGAACTTGGGGATTGCTGGCGCCACGTGAAATTGTCGGTCGAGTTCTGATTCGCTTCCGCAGGGGCTAGATTAGTCTTTCCTAAATTGGAGGAGACGATATGAAAATCAGAGGGTGGGATGATTATCCCCACGATTTCCATCCAGAATTTAATTTTCATAGAGGTCCATTCTGGTTGCGCGCTCTGGCTCGAACCCCAATTTTAGAGAGGTTCGCCTATCCAATTGCGATGAAAAAGGGTCTATGTGAATTGTGGCCCAGTTCCTCAGAGTCCATTCTTGATCCGAACTTTGATACAACAGGATGGGTGATTCACACTCGAGAAAAGAATGACTTAGAAAGATGGATTGAGGGTTCGCTCGCTTACTTTGGACATGGCGAACGGAATCGAACTCAGCAATTCTTGTTCAGGGATCGAATGTTCCGTGTGAAGAAAAATCTAATTCTCTTTAGGGGTGTTCTTCCTCGTTTTTCGTTTACATCCTATGGAGGAACGCTGAGACGTCAGCGCGGTATCCACAGAGCCAACGGAACTTATAAGAAATACAAGAAAGCGCTCCGCGGGGAGCACTTCGACTTTAGCGAGTAAATGCCTCAGTAATCAGAGCGTGCTGCTCTTCTTCATGCAAGTGGTGTGAACCCGTTGCTGGGCTTGCTGTTGCACGCCGCGAGACGCGACGCAATGTGCGACCTTCGAGCGCCTCAAAGGTATTGAGAGCAACAAATGGGTATGGACCTTGGTTGGCTGGCTCATCTTGCACCCAGAGCAGGTTGGCATGTGGGTGGGCGTTTGCGACGCGCATGAACTCTTCAATAGGGAATGGATAGAGCTGTTCGACGCGGACGATCGCGGTGGTGTTCTCACCGAGCTTGGCGCGTTCTGCAACGAGATCCCAATAGATCTTGCCAGAGCAGAAGATCACACGAGTCGCGTTGGTGACAGTGCTGTCATCGATCAGCGGTCTAAATGTTCCTGAAGTGAAATCAGCGAGACCGGAGGCCGCTGCTTTGAGGCGCAACATCGACTTTGGCTCAAAGACTATGAGTGGGCGGCGAGCGGCGTTCTTGGTGTGCCAACGCAATAGATGGAAGTAAGAGGCAGGTGTGCTTGGCTGGGCAACAGTCATGTTCTCTTCGGCACAGAGCGCCAGATAGCGTTCGATACGAGCAGAGGAGTGATCTGGCCCTTGGCCTTCATAACCGTGTGGCAAGAGCAGAACGATTGATGAACGCTCACCCCATTTCTGGAGAGAGCTAGAAATGAATTCATCGACGATAGATTGCGCACCGTTGGCGAAATCACCGAACTGCGCCTCCCAAAGAACAAGAGCATCTTCGCGTTCGACGGAGTAGCCGTATTCAAATCCCATCGCTGCATATTCCGAGAGCAGTGAGTCAAAGACGAAGAAATGATTGTCATCGTTGATGAGTCCGCGTAATGGGAACCAATCTCCACCGGTGTTCTGATCGACGATAACCGCGTGGCGATTAGAGAAAGTTCCGCGGCGAACATCTTGTCCGGCTAGGCGAACTGGATGACCTTCAAGAAGAAGTGAGCCAAAGGCAAGGAGTTCACCGGTCGACCAATCGACGGTGCCTTCATCGAGCATCTCGGTGCGCTTTGCCAGTTGCGGTGCCAGGCGTGGGTGGATGACGAATCCTTCGGGAGTTGCCACCTGAGTTGCAGCGATCTGACGAAGCGTTGCTTCAGCCACGCCGGTCTGCAAATTGAGTGGTTCTGTAACTTCTGGGATCGCGCTTGGACCTTGCTCTGGCTCAACGTTATGAACCGCGGCATACACCGCATCCAGCTGCGCTTGGTAATCGCGCAAGACTTCTTCGGCCTCATCGACGGTGATATCTCCGCGACCAATAAGTGCTTCGGTATATAACTTACGGGTGCTGCGTTTGGCTTCAATGAGTTTGTACATCATTGGCTGGGTGTAACTTGGCTCATCGCCCTCGTTATGACCGCGGCGACGGTAACAGACCATATCGATCACGACATCTTTATTGAACTCTTGGCGATATTCAAAGGCTAGGCGAGCAACGCGCACAACTGACTCTGGGTCATCACCGTTGACATGGAATACCGGTGCTTGAATCATCTTGGCGATATCAGTCGAATAGGTGGATGAACGAGCTGCATGGGGGGATGTCGTAAATCCAACTTGGTTATTGGCAACGATATGGATGGTGCCACCGGTGCGATAACCCTTGAGCTGGGAAAGGTTGAGGGTCTCTGACACAACGCCTTGACCTGCGAATGCAGCGTCGCCGTGGACCAGAATTGGCAGTACAGAATAAGCCTCATGCACGCCTTTGATATCTTGCTTGGCGCGAACGATTCCTTCTAATACGGGGTTAACCGCTTCCAGGTGTGAAGGATTTGCAGCAAGATAGATCTTGGTGGTCTCACCAGAGTCAGCTTTAAATACACCCTTGGTACCGAGGTGATATTTAACGTCACCAGTTCCTTGTACGGAATTCTCAGCGTAATGACCTTCGAACTCTTGGAAGATCTGGCCATATGACTTGCCACCGATATTCGCCAATACATTGAGGCGGCCGCGATGTGGCATTCCGATACAGACCTCTTCCATTCCGCTCTTGGCAGAACTGTCGAGGATCGCATCGAGCAATGGGATGAGGGACTCTCCGCCTTCGAGGGAGAAGCGTTTCTGTCCGACGTACTTGGTCTGCAAAAATGATTCGAAGGCTTCGGCCGAGTTGAGCTTGCGCAAGATACGTAGTTGCTCTTCACGAGGCGTACGCGGTGCACCAACTTCAACATGCTCCTGCATCCACTTACGTTCAACAGGATTTTCCATATACATGTACTCAACGCCGACAGAGCGGCAGTACGAGTCACGCAAAATGCCGAGGATACGCCGCAACTTCATAAATGACTTTCCGCCAAAACCGCCGGTCGCAAATTCGCGATCGAGATCCCAGAGTGAAAGCCCATG
>CAIUIT010000126.1 GCA_903899375.1 uncultured Actinomycetes bacterium | reverse complement strand
TTATCAAGCTCTCAATGTTATTCCGCCAACCTACGAGCCACGGGCCACCGGGCACATCACGCAGATGGTCGAACTGATGGAATTACTTATTGCCAATGGCAGCGCTTATGCACCAGGCAATGGCGATGTCTATCTTGATGTTCGCCACTTAAAGTCTTATCTCACGCTTTCAAATCAGAAGCTCGATGATCTGCAGTCGGCGGAAGATGCCGATTTAACGTATAAAAAGGATCCGAGAGATTTTGCACTCTGGAAGGCCGCGAAAGCGGGAGATCCATCCTGGCCAACTCCATGGGGATCGGGGCGCCCTGGTTGGCATTTGGAATGTTCAGCGATGGCCCATGCATATCTTGGTGAAACCTTTGATATTCACGGCGGGGGATTAGATTTAATTTTTCCACATCATGAAAATGAAATTGCCCAGTCGGAATCCGCAGGGTGGGGCTTTGCAAATATTTGGATGCATAATGCTTGGGTAACAGCATCGGGTGAGAAGATGTCTAAATCTCTAGGCAACTCATTGCAAGTGCACGAAATTTTGAAAACGGTGCGCGGCATTGAATTGCGCTGGTATTTGGGAAGCGCGCATTACCGCTCTATGACGGAATTTTCCTTTGCAGCGCTGGAAGAAGCTTCGGTAAATTTCCGCCGCATCGAAGGATTCCTAAAGCGGGCGACAGACGTATTGGGCGAAACCCCCGAGGGAGTTATATCTTCTGGATTTAGAACCGCGATGAATGAAGATTTGGCGGTGCCAACAGCTCTTGCTGTCGTTGCCGAGATCATGCGTGTAGGAAATACCGCGCTATCTTCTGGCGATCTTGCTGGGGTTCGAGTCGCTGCCGCAGAGATCCGCGGTGCACTGAACATTCTGGGTTGCGATCCTTTTGACCCTATCTTTGCAACGGGTGCGAGTGCCAACATCGAAGTACTCGATGGCTTGGTTGCACTCGCCTTGGAACAACGCGCTGCCGCGCGTGACCGTAAAGACTTTGCAGCAGCAGATGCAATCCGTGATCAAATAGCGATGTTAGGAGTGGTAATCGAAGATACCGCGACTGGCACCAGATGGAGTATCAGTTAATGCGTCCAGGTAAGAAACGTCGCGAGAGCGCAGCTGCGCCAAAGCGAGAGCAGACCCGCAGACCCGAGAACCGTCGCGAGACGCGGCCATCATCTGATGCCGTTGCTGGCCGTAACCCAGTCGTTGAGGCTCTGCGGGCGAAGATTCCTGCAAAAGAATTGCTCGTCGCCGAACGCGCTGAGATCGACGAACGCATGCAAGAGGCGATGCGCCTGGCAAAGAATCAGAACCTGCTCATCAAAGAGGTTTCCCGCGGTGTACTCGATGGCTTAACCGGAACTACGATGCACCAAGGAATAGCCCTCGTTATAAAACCATTCCAATATGCAAACTTTGAAGAGCTGTTGAAAAAGATTCAGAAGCCTGGGTTGTTAATTGGCTTAGATGGAGTAACTGATCCTCATAATTTGGGTGCAATCGTTCGTAGCGCAGCAGCTTTTGGCGCTAATGGAGTCGTTATTCCAGAACGTCGCACCGCGGCGATGACGGGGTCGGCATGGAAATCCTCTGCAGGCGCAGCAGCTCGTCTACCTATATCCCAGGTGACCAATCTGGTGCGCTCGTTGGAAGACGCTAAGAAAGCTGGATTCTTCGTGGTCGGACTCGACGCCGAAGGCGATGAATCACTTCCAAAATTCTCACTCGCTCTGGAGTCGATCTATGTGATCGTCGGCAGCGAGGGCAAGGGCCTTTCCCGCCTAGTACGAGAGACATGTGACTTGATCCTTTCGATTCCCATGCAATCGGATGTTGAGTCGCTCAACGCCAGCGTTGCGACGGCGATCGTGCTCCATCAGATCGCAGCTACGCGTGCTGCGTCCACTATTTAGTAACCCTCTGTTCATCTAAATAAGGCAAAATAGCAACATGTCACATTTGATTGCCGAGGATCCCAGGGGGCGCCTGGTCGATCGCGAACTCTCGTGGTTGGCCTTCAATGAGCGAGTCCTGGAGTTAGCGGAAGATACAACCGTTCCACTATTGGAACGTTGCCGCTT
>CAIUIT010000125.1 GCA_903899375.1 uncultured Actinomycetes bacterium | reverse complement strand
TTTGATCTTGAGATCAGTTGGACGTACAAACCCCTCAACCTTTCACATACGAGAGTTTTTCACTCACCTTTCCATCTTTCACTCGCATAATGTCGACTCCGCGAACATGACCATCCCCCCTTGTGTAAAGCCAACGAACAAGGCATCGATATCATGTTTGTTGATGGCGTCATTGAACATTCTGACAACCGACTCGGTCTGCTCTGACTGATCATTCATCTTTCTCCTCCTATAGTTTGGAGAGAAAGACACTAATCTAATATCGGAGATGTTCCAAGAGAGGCAAGGTTCAAAAGTAAGGGTTTCACAATGACGCAACGCAGCATGCTTATTACTGGAAATTCCCAAGGTATTGGAGCGGTCAGGGCTGCGGGGCAATTGCAATAGGGGATCCGAACTCTCCGGATTTCTAACTCCGATATCGCCTTTCTACGTAAGACTTCACCCGCAATATCACCCTCTTTTGGATAGGAGGGGTGATCTCCAAAGAGTACTTTTTCACACTATGGACGGCAATTTACTCATGACTACAGTTGTGAAAACTGATGAGTGGAACTCTGCCCTCTTAAAGATTGTTAACCACTGGAAATCTTCACTTTCAAAAGTCTATGAAATTAACGAAGACACCTCTTGGATGCAGCGTTTCAACCTCTGCGAGCCTTGGGAATTTGCTCATATGGCAAACATAGTTCTATGGCTCAACCTGCCTACAGAATTTCCCAAGAAGATTTATGACGAGAGTAATGATCTGGATTATGCCACTAGCGCGGCATTTGCCAAGGTCATGGGCGAGGTTGCCATCGATTATTCAAACGTTGAAAAACAAGAAATATTTGCGATTCATGAACAACTATTGGAGTTGGGCGGAAATTACATTCGGAGAGGAATGCCTCCGATTTGGTCAGAATTAACGTGGACCGACTTTCTCTCGCTTGGTGATCGAATTGCAACGAGTGAATTCCGTAGCCTTAAAAATCGAGAAAAGAGAGCACCCGCACATCGTTATGCACCAACTACTTACGGATTTGTAATTTAAAGAACATTAGAAATTGGTAGTTCTCTTGCGCAGGGTTCGTCTTAACCTGAAACTTCCTCATATCCCAAGCGCCCTCAGAGCAAGAATGCACCAGTCATAACCACGGGAAGTATCAAATATCCCGTTCCATAGAGCGATGAGCTGCACCCTTCCAGCATGGGTTGGTTTTCATCCGGTGATGATCACCTGCCGATCGGTGCATTTTCCACGATGCCGCAGGGAACCTGGGACGATTTATCTGACCAGTCATGCATATACGCCGCTATCCGTTCTATTGTGCTGATTAGTGGATTAAGTAAAGATGCCATTCACTCAAAAATATTGAGGTGACTGCACCTTAGGTAAGGATCCCAATCGTGGATGAGGCAAAAACTGAAATTACCCGACTTATTAATCTTTACATTGATGGCGCCGGAAAAGGCGACGCAGCAAAGTTAACTGAAGCCTTCCATGCCAGCTCGCGGCTACAGCAGCTACAGCCACTGTCGAAGAGGAAGGCTTTTGGGGAATTTACTCATTTACGGATTATTTCACTCTTTCAATCCTCGATGGGCATTGGCAGATCACTAACAAGACTTTCGCCAATACTGGCGTTGCAAGTGCCCAATTCATCTACTCTCTTGAAAGGATAAAATGTCTCACATTGATGTTATGAACAAGATGGCCGTTGCCTACAACGCTAAGGACGTTGAGGCGATGATGGATTTGATAACAGACAATTGCATAATGCAAAAAGATCGTGGCGAAGTTTTGGTGGCCGGTAAAGCATCATTCCGTGAGTTTTACGCTTCGGGGATGGCAAAGAATCCGAATATGAAGCTAGAACTTAAAGAGAATTTTTCGGCTGGATCGGCTCTTTTCATTCACGAAATCAATACAGGTTTTGTGGTAGATGGCAAAGAGACCGCACTGGATACAACGTGGGCATATCAAGTGGTTAATGGAAAGATTGCACTCATGCATTACTTTTCAGTCGACTACAAAAACGCAGGAGAGACTTTTTAAACGTAGCGTAATTCTGTTTGCGAAGAGGTGCTGAGGGGATCAGCCCTCTTCGTTTGCAACTTTCGAAATATCGTTCTTGGATCTCCTCAATGAATAGATACTCCCTGTCACAAAAAATACACCGGATGTTAATAGTCCGAGCGCTGCTCCCAAGGAACCACCAAGAGTGCTGCCCACGAACTCTCCAGCACCCACAGTTATAGCAGCGATACCTCCGACCAATAATGGCCATTCTGGGGCGCGCGAATAGAACAAAATAACCAAAACGACCATCTCGATACAAATTAGATAAGTAAGAGTATGCAGACTTCCACTGAAAAAGATCTGCCCGCTTAGAAAAAACGCCGCCATCGCAAGAGCATCACCAAATCCTCGATTGAAGAGATGATTATTGGCTAGGTACAGCCAGATAGATCCAAGCGAGAGGAAGACAAGCGCTATCAAATAGGAACCGTTATAGAAGTGCGGGAAGAGAAAATCTGCTCCAGATATTCCTAAGGCAAGCGAATAACACGCCAAACTAAATTCGCCGAGAATCGTCCGAAACAAGATAAAAGCAGCAGAGGTGACTAGCCAGCCGATCAGTATTCCAAGAGTCACCAATCCATGTTCATTCGTTTTAATAACAATGATTGCGAAGGTCGCACAAATTGCGGACACAACAGAAAGCAATCCAGCTAGTCGGGCGCGTGGTCTGGATGATTTTCCAGTCATAAGAGCGGCAGTAAATAGGAGTATTGCCGCCAGTGAGAAGAACGAGACTTGGGTAATTCGAGAGATATTCCGCCAACGCTGGCCGAATAAGATCAAAAGCGATATCAGAATGAAGATTCCACCGAGATACCCACCAATTTCCGAGAGTACTTTGCGCTTCGAACCGCCCCCGTCTGCGACTAACAGAAATTCAACTTCGACCTTGTGTTTATCTTCTCGAGTCATTTCGCCACGAGAAACTAAATTCTCGAGCGCTTGGGTTAACTTCTTATCGACTATGTTGCTCATTTGCTCCCGCTCTGGCTACATTCGTTCGGCCAACAACAGCTCAACAATATTTTCAGGACGCTGGGTTAGTTCCCAATCAGGGTTGGACCGTCCACGGCCAACCGCGATAAGGAACGATGCGCGCTCTTGAGCGCTATCTCCACCATGTCCACCTTCATCAATGTGGCCGTGGTCTGTCGTAAGGACGATCAACCAGGGCTCCCCATTCTCTTTTGCTCGGTGCGATACAGCGCTCTCGAGTTGTGCGACTAAGCCATCTATTCGCCTTATCGCTTCTAGGTACTCTTCTCCAACAACACCTCGCGTGTGGCCTATTTCATCTGCTCCACAGAAATAGACAAAGCTGACATCGGGGCCGTTCTTTTGAATTTCATACACTGTTTCAAGGGCGACTTCGGCATCAATACTCTTGTATCCGTGAACTTCGCCATCGCGGACTCGAACCCGATGTTTGAGGGAGAGTTGTTGTTCACGTCGCTCGTGAATGATGGGCCCAAGCCCACTCGGATCCACTATCGGAGGCCAACCAGCTGCTGCAAAGGTTGTGGTTGATTGATCTTGGTAAAAGGCGCGGCTTAACAGATCTGGGCGATGGAGCAGGTTATGCCCGATAAATTTATTGTCCTTAACTCCATGCTGTGCATGGGTAGAACCGGTGAGAATTGTCGACCATCCAGGACCCGACCATGTAGGGACTTCAACTTCGAGTGGAGTGTAGAAACCCTCTGCTTTTAGTGCGGCAAGTGTTGGTGCGGCACCCGATTCAATTGCTCGCGAAAGTATCAATCCATCGATACCAATGAGAAGGATCTTGGTTTTCATAAGGATCATCCTCTCACGGAAAGTATCCCATCGACCGATGAGCAGCGTTATATTGAACGTGCAGGGCGTAAAGAACCCAGGAGGAAGAGGTTCAAGATTATGGAGAGGGCGACCATCGCGCCACCAGCAAGGAAGAGCGCTCGCGAGTAATTAGTGGCCAATAAACCCAGCCCAACGTTGTGCAGAATCAATCTCGTCGCCTTTAGCCGCTCTGAGACATCTCCATTTTGCCGAGCATTTGATGGACCCCCACCCAGGACGGCTGGTATCAAATATGAAAGAGCACCCAAGCCCATTTGAAGTGCAAAGCCGATACCCAAGATATAAATGAGAGATTCGGCATGGGAACTCACTAATTTCCATTTATCGTTCTTTGCGATATCAATTCCTAGACTCGTTAAAGAGATAACCAGCCAAATCAAAGATGAGACCGTGCTTATAAATGAGAAAGGGCTATTTCTTTGTAATACGAATCGAAAATGCGGCGATAAGAGGTAAATCCAAGATCCAAGATAGGCAATAATTCCGATCAAGGCGATGACACGAATATTGATTAACGCACCGGTATCTACTGCAAGTACCGAAACAATCAACCACGGAAGAGATCTATAACCGTGATTCTCGGCTTTAGCAGGCAGCTGTGTCCGCAACATTGTCGGAATGAAGGTGATGAGCGTGCCAGCAACCGTGATGCCTATCCAGCCGAAAATATTAGTTGAATAGTGGGCGAGAAGTAATCGATACTTAAATTCGCCTTTTGGACCTTGCGATAGAAATCCGCCAAATAGTCCCCCGAGAATTAGGAAGAGAGCACTCACTATATAGAAGTGGGGGATCTTCTTGAATCGAGTTGGAAGCGCTCTTTTGATTTGAATTTGTATCGATCGCACATGCAAACCTGCACTGATTATTACCGCTGTCGCTCCAAAAGCCATCAAGGTCTTAAGGCCCTGTATCTTTCCAACGATGACAGATATTACGCCAAGGTTAAGAAGAAGAACTCGAACTAAGTAACGTTTGCGATCGGACTCGGGAGGCAATCTCAACATGGTAGAGGTGAAGTGTGAACTCCACACGAAGATTAAATTTGTAATTGCACCTAGTAGTAAAAGGTGAACCCATATCCACTTCGGGTCGCCGCTGCCTTTAATCCATGGCAAGCCACAGATGAGCGCAAGTAGATATAAGGGGGTTGGGATGTGGGCGTACCTGTGCCACTTGTCCCTTCGCATTTATTGATTGTAGTTTGGATAAGGCTGCCAAACCCTAGTTTCGACAGCCTTATCACTAAGTAAAACGGGCTTTATCGGCCCTTCTCAGGATTTAGCACGCCACCGATTGGAACCACGCTATTTGCAGGGAAGCCACCGCGCTTAGCGTGTTCGCGAATGATTGCCTCATCGGAGGCAGCATAAATACAGTAGATCTTGTCTCCTGCTGCATAGCTTTCTATCCATTCGATAGCACCACCTTCTTGATGCATCGCATCGAGAACTCCATCACTTACCTTGGAAATATTCTTTAAATCTTCCTCTGCAAGTGATCCAGCGCCGGGGATTTCTCGTTCGATAATGTACCGCTGCATAATCTCTCCTTAAGTTAGGTGCAAGTGCGGAAGGCAAGCCTTTCCAAGTGCACTAAATAAGGCAATGAATCGCGCATCATAAAATTTCTTTAACTTGATTTGTATATTATTGGTCTACACGAACTACTTTGGGTTAGCTGTCTTTCGTCCAATGTAGAAGCCAACTGCAAAAACTGCCGCGACAAATAAGGCGCCGGCTATAAGAGCAATTCCACGATTCCCGTCTTCGCCGCCAGAGACGATTACCTGAGGTTTGGTCGCTTGTGTCAGAACTAAATGTGCCAGTGAATATTTCATATGCTTATGATACTAATAATGTGTTACGGCGTTATCGCCTGTGGGGTTGTCGGCTCTGAAGAAGGGGTTTCCTGGGGGAGCATGATGGTGGTTGTCACTGTCATAAGCGGAACCTGCAACCCCGTCGCCTGGAAATTGGCAAAATCCTCGGGAGTCCCGCTAAAGATATCTAGATCAACCTGACCTTGCGCAATGCCATACTTACGTCCGTTACCACCAGAGCTGTACTGCCAAAAACTCCATTGTGTTTGGCACTCTGGATTCGTCCAGATATTGGTACTGCATCCAGTCTTAAGGAGCGAGGGTTGGCTTCCAAGTATTGCTGGATTAACCCCAGCCGTCGCAATCCACAGTGGATTATCTCTCAGGGAAGTCGCCTTTCCCAAAGTTCCATGGAGCAATGAGCGAAATGAGTAGATGACAGGTGTGCGACCCGTCGCTTGCCGTATAACTTTGTCCCACTCGGTAACCCAGAGAGTGGATTCCTGTGGCGACAAACTGTGGGCACATATGCCGAATACAACTTTCTTAGTACATGTCGTTTCTAAATCTAGCGCTATCGGCATATCAAGTTCGTTCAAGCCACCGTCAAGGTTGATTCGATTGACGACTTTATTGGCCTGGTTGTGAGCATTAGCGATGATGACACTCTGCTTCGAGGTGTTTGGAAGGTGAGCGTAGTAGTAAAAGCCTGTATAGATACCTGCAGCTTGAGCAACTTGGCGATCCGATCGATAATATATAGCTGCGAGCGTGTCTGCATCGCTTAAAGTATTACCCCCGTTGATCCACAAGAAATTAACCCCAGCTGCCGCCATTGTCGCAAAATTTATTGGTTTGCTTCCGGCATGCTGGTATCGGCTGATATCCAAACCCAAGATGTGGTGACCAGGACCCTCGCTTTGCATGGGTAGAGGAGTGGCGGCTGATGCGACGGCGCTGGTCGCGGCAGCAGCCAATAAAGCTAGGACTAGGTAACGAAGACTCTTGGGCGCCATAGAAAAATCTAACTCAATCTTTATTGTTCGAGAAGAAGGGAAGCATGCGCAAAGTTTATAGAGAAAACGATCCATATTCGCCGCAAATTGCCATTTTTCAAGCGTATATCCGCTCTTCCCCATTAACCTCGACAAGACTATATTTTGTTGAAAGCCTAACCATTTATCTGCATCAAAAAACTTAAGGAGGACACGTGTATTTTCAAGATCGCTACCTATCAAATGAACAAATTCTCATGCGAGATACATGTCGCAAATATGTAGATGAAGTTGTTGCACCTTGGATTAGAGAAGATCGTTCTCGAGAATGGTCGATGGATCCGCAAGCGCGTTTAGCACCACATATCTTGGAGAAAGCAGATGAGATCGGATTGCGTTATCTCGGTGTGCCCGAAGAGTTCGGCGGTATCCCATTAGATGCGGATACTCTTTCACAAACGTTTGCGGTCATCTCTACTGAGCTCTCTCGGGGTGACTCGGGTTTGGCAGATAAGTTGGTTCAAAATTGGAAGATATCCGTTCTTTTAGGAGTGCTTGCCCCTGAGCACCTAAAGAAGAAATGGTTTGCTGCTTACATGGCCGACCCTCAATTTCTTATGGCACACTGCTTGACCGAACCGCGCGGGGCATCTGACCGATGGCTTCCTTACAATGTTCCCGAGGCAAGCATGGAAACTAAAGCTGTTCTGGAAGGAGACGAGTGGGTTATTAATGGTCGCAAACAATTCATCAGTAATGGTTATGATGCAAAGCTTTACATTGTTTACGCAAACACTGATTCGACACAAGGAACTATGCAAGGAACATCAAGCTTCCTAGTGCCTCGTGAAACACCTGGATTAACTGTGACGCGTTGCAATGAAACTATCGGCGGTAGATTCATGAACAATGGAGAGATTGTCTTCGAAAATGTCAGATTACCGGCAGACCACCTTCTTGCACATAATGATGCCCTGGGCAAAGCAGGTATTTATTTCCAGCCAGGCAAAATTATGGTGGCTGCTAAGAATCTGGGTATCGGGATTGCGGCGTATGAAGATACCGTGCGCTTTGTTCACGAACGTGTGCAAGGTGGAAGAGTGCTTATAAAGCACCAGGCAGTCGCTTCTAGAATTGCAGATATGGCAACCCGCCTTGAAGCGGTGTCAGCCCTACTGCGTCATGCAGCTACAGCCGTTGACGAAGGTTCTCCCGATGCTGCCATTTTGGCCACCATGGTAAAGGTCTTCGCTTCGGATGAAATTCTTAAGGTTTGTCAGAACGCCATGGAGCTGCACGGCGGTTACGGAGCGATGGTGGAAGTGGGTATTGAAAAATACTTTAGAGATGCCGCTGTCTGTCTCCACTCCGATGGCACGACTGACGTATCAAACTTCAAGATAGTTAAGTCCATGTTCCCAGCTACCGCAGGGACATATGCCGGACCCGAATAACTTGAAATAGGGGGGATTAATGGGTATTTCTACGCAGACTTGAGAGCTGTTCATGGTAGAAATCAGAACCAAAATCTCGAAGCACGTCGGAATACTTCTTCATCCCCCATGTCCAGAAATCAAAATCCAGCTCCGAGATTCCATCTTGAATCGATGCCCAGAGTGTCCAGCCATATTTACCGTAGACGCTCAAAAGCCATGCGCGAGCGAATTTATCTCGACGATCTTCGCCATAGTAGGCGGTGACCAATTCACGTAGGGATTCAATGGGTAGAAACGATTCAGCCCAGAGGTTTCCAAGTTCGAAGCACGGATCGTTGTTTCCAGAGTACTCGTAATCAATGAGCCAGATTTTAGCTCCGTCGTCAATAAAATTAGCGGCGAGGAGATCGTTGTTACATGGAACCTTGCCTTCATCGGTGGCTTTGAGTGCTTTAAAGAGTTCATCGCCATATCTTGCTAGATCTTCATATTCATCGGGGATTTTAAATCCTCGCTCTTTTACAATTGATAAGTAACCCTTCTGTATCTCAAACATATCGAAATCTCGAACAAAGGGTTTGGCTTGATGGAGTCTCCTGATGCTTTGCGCGATGCGAGGAAGATTGGCCGCTACATTTTCTGCATCATAGGTATGTCCGGGCAAAAATCCTATAACCAATAATCCAGCACCCGGAAGATAATCATAGACTGGCGCCGCAACCCCCGCTTCGGCAGCAATAATTGAATTTCGATATTCGGCCTCTCGATCTATTGATAGAAGGTTTGATTCATTACTTGAGATTCGTGCCACATAAATTCCGGATTCTGTGGTCACCTTGAGATTTCGATTTGTCAGGCCACCGGATAATTCGGAAATTTCGCTACGGTTGCGTAGTCGGGGGACTCGATTGAGCAACGCACCGAAGGAATGTTCCAATTGCGTTGCAGACAAACTCATTACAAAAGGATACATTTGCAATATGGCGAATGAACAGGTCCCTGGCAGGTCAAAAATCGTGATTATTGGTGGCGGAGTTGGTGGCACATCAGTTGCTTATCACTTGACGCAATTAGGAGAGCGCGATGTCATCCTGCTCGATCGTAGCGATTTAACCAGCGGCTCGACCTTCCACTCTGCCGGGCTGGTTGGCCAATTGAGAGCAGATCCCACGCTGACGAAGATGAATATGCACTCGGTTGACCTATATCGGCAATTAGAGAAGAGCGAGACACCGCCTTCATGGGTTGAATGTGGAAGCATTAAATTGGCATCCACTCCAGAACGACTGGAAGAGATTCGTCGTCAAATTGGTTGGGCCAAGACCTTCGGGTTGGATTTACATGAAATCTCACCTAAGGAAGCGCAAGAACGCTTTCCGCTCATAGATTTAGATGGCGTCGTCGGTGCCTGCATCATGGAGTCCGATGGCCAGGTGGATCCATCACAATTAGCCCAAGCGCTTGCTAGTGGTGCCCGTCGTGGTGGAGCGAAGATATTTCCCCATACTCGAGTTCTTGCCATCCGTACGAAGAATCAAAGAGTTGTTGGCGTTGAAACCGACAAAGGCTTTATTGAGTGTGAAATTGTCGTTAATTGCGGTGGTATCTACTCCGCTGAAATTGGTCGATTGGTTGATGTGCGCATTCCGATCGTTCCCATGAGCCACCAATATTTAATAACTGACAATTTCTTAACGCCAGGCGCACCCAAACTTCCATCACTGCGTGATCCGGATTTGTTGATCTACTTCCGTCAGGAAGTCGATGGACTAGTGATGGGCGGATATGAGCGCGAATCCAGACCATGGGTAACTAGCCGTGAAAAGTTTGATGACATTCCCGCCAATTTTAATAACATGCTGCTGCCCGAAGAGTGGGAACGTTTTGAAGAGATCGCCATCAATTCTCAAAAACGCCTCCCTAAAATGGGCGAAATTGGTATTAAGAAATTTATTAATGGACCAGAAGCTTTCACGCCAGATAATGAATTTTGCTTAGGTGAGACCGAAGTAGGTGGCTTCTATGTAGCTGCCGGATTCTGCGCTCACGGCATCGCCGGCGCGGGTGGCATTGGAAAAGTTATGGCGGAGTGGATTGTTGGCAACGAACCTCCCATGGATTTGTGGCATATGGATATCCGTAGATTCGGAAGTTCATACGAATCGCCTGCTTTCACTATGGATCGTGTGCAAGAGAATTACGAACAGTATTACGACATCCACTATCCACTTGAAGAGCGTCAAACAGGGCGGCCCGGAAAGATGTCCCCAGTCTATGAATGGCATAAAGCGCACGGAGCAGTCTTTGGTGAGAAAGCTTCGTGGGAAAGAGTTAATTATTATGAAACTCACCTCGGTGATGAGGGCAATCGTCCCTATGGCTGGGCTGGCAAGAATTGGTCTGCCGCGGTCCAAGTGGAACATCAAATAACTCGTACCTCTGCTGGAATCTTTGATGAATCCAGCTTTGCCAAGTTAAAAATTAGCGGCCCCCGCGCTGGAGAATTTCTTAATCTGGTATGCGCAAACAATGTTGTTCGAGGTATCAACCGAACTGTTTATACCCAAGCCCTAAATACTCGAGGTGGCATCGAATCCGATTACACCGTGACGCAAATTTCTGAGAATGAATTCCTTATTATTACCGGTACCGCATTTGGAAATCACGATGGTGGTTGGCTCCGTAAGCAGCGACGCGAACTAGAGTTTGCCGATGTTGAGATCTCTGATTCAACTTCCGAACTAGCGGTATTCGGAATCTGGGGTCCAAAAGCTCGAGAGATTTTGCAATCAATAACTAACTACGATTTAGGGAACCAGAACTTTCCCTTTATGCATTCTCGAGAAATAGATATTTCAGGAACCTCATTGCGGGCAACTCGAATCACATATGTCGGCGAACTGGGTTGGGAACTCTATTTACCTGTACAAGATGGAGCGAAGGTTTGGAACGCTCTGATCGAAGCCGGTAAGCCATTTGGCGCCGAGCCTTGCGGCTATCGAGCGATCGAATCTCTGCGATTAGAGAAGGGTTATCTGGCTTGGGGTAGTGAGATTAATACAGAAACAACTCCACTTGAGTCCGGACTTGCATTCGCGGTTTCACAGAAGAAGAGCGCCTTCATCGGCAAGGCGGCCTTGCTTGCCAATCCCCATCCCAGCAGAGCTCTGGTAGCGATCACTTTTGATGATCTCAAGCGCACTCCACTCGGGAACGAACCGATTAGAGTCAATGGGGAGATTATCGGCCGAATTAAGAGCGGGGGTCAGGGTTACACCATTCAAAAAGGGATTGGGTATGCCTATCTTCCTATCGAATTCACTACGCCAAATACAACGCTCGAGGTTGAATTCTTTGGGGAATGGAAGCTTGGTGTAGTGCAAACTTCACCACTCTTTGACCCACAAGGACTGCGAATAAAGGCTTAAAATCGCGATATGAAGATCGCAGTCTGCGTTAAACAAGTTCCTGATTCTTGGGTCGAAAAAAAGATGGATGGCCAAGTCATTGATCGTCTTGGCGTGGACGCAGTCCTCAATGATTTAGATGAGTATGCGATTGAGGAAGCGCTTCGAATTGTAGAAGCCAACTCTCCAACGGGTTCTGCCGGTTCCGAGAGCGGACATGAAATTTCACTGATTTGCATGGGTCCAGAGCGAGCGACAGAGGCGCTTCGAAAGGGGCTCTCTATGGGTGCCGATAACGCCATCTTGATCTCTGATCCGTCCTTGGCAGGATCAGATTCATTAGCGACCTCGTTAGTGCTGGCTAAGGTAATAGCTAGTGGCAACTTCGACCTGGTTATGTGCGGCACTGAATCTACCGATGCTCGAATGAGCGTAATTCCTGCCATGTTAGCTGAACGTTTGGGTTGGGCCCAACTAACGCATGTACACAAACTTGATATTGATGTCTCGAAATCATATGCGCAGGGCGTGCGGTCTACTGAAATTGGAATCGAAAATATTTCGGCAGATTTCCCGGTAGTGGTGAGCGTTCCAGACAAGATTAATGTGCCCCGCTACCCAACTTTTAAAGGGATCATGGGGTCGAAGAAAAAACCTTTAATCATAAAGACTCTTGACGAGATTGGATTCGCAGCGGAAACTGTTGGAATGCTCGCCCCGTGGACGGCAGTGAACGATGTAATTCCACGGCCACCTAAATCTAAGGGGATTAAAATAGTCGATACAGGTAATGGCGGGAACGAATTGGTCGCCTTTTTAGAAGAGCAGCGCGTCATATGAGCGTAGTGATTCTGGTCGACGAGTTTGACGGAAAGGTTGCTCGCTCTACGGGTGAACTCGCCACTTTTGCCGCGCGAATTGGTGATGTTACTGCAGTTCTCTTTGATGAAAATCTACTTCCACAATTATCTGAATTCTGCATCGATAAAGTAATCGTTGTTTCAGACGCTAATCGTAATTCTCCAGCTGAAGTGGCTCAAGTGCTCTCGCAGATCGTCAAAGAGAAATCTCCGAAAGCTATTCTTGTTACATCTACGATCACAGGAAAAGAGATTGCGGCACGAACTGCTATTCGTACTAACTCCGGAATTATCACCGATGCGATCGATCTTGCTAGTGACTTAACCACTACTCAATCAATCTTTGGCGGTGCGCTGATCGTTAAAGCAAGGGTTCAAAGTAGCTGCGCAATCATCGCGATTCGTTCTAACTCTGTTGATATTGACGTTACGAAAAGTTCGCCGGGTATCGAAAGATTTTCAGGATCAATATCAGAATCGCTCGAGCGAGTTCTATCGGTAGAGATGGCAGCGAAAGGCAATCGTCCAGAACTTACAGAAGCGACCATTGTTGTCTCTGGAGGAGCTGGAACTAAAGGCGACTTTGGACCGCTCGAGGAGTTCGCCGATAGCCTAGGGGCGGCTGTCGGCGCATCACGCGCCGCAACGGATGCAGGTTGGTATCCCCATTCATCCCAGGTGGGGCAAACCGGAAAAACTGTTCGGCCACAACTTTATGTCGCTGTAGGAATTTCTGGTGCTATCCAGCATCGCGCGGGGATGCAGACAAGTAAATTGATTATTGCTGTAAATACCGATGCTGATGCGCCCATCTTCGACATTGCCGATTTTGGGGTCGTAGGAGATCTATTTTCAGTTATCCCGCAAGCAACCGCAGCAATTAAGGCGAAAAAGCCCTAAAGGCAGTGGCGGGGTAGATCTATTCGCCACCCTTGACGCTGCGCAGCAGAACTTGAGCGACATCGAGAACCTGTACATCTGACTCTCGCGCTTGGACTCCATCAGTCACCATGACGCGACAGAATGGACAAGCAACTGCAACTTCTGATGCACCCGTGGCCAGAGCCTCATCAACACGAGTGAGATTTATTCGAGTGCCGATGGTTTCGTCCACCCACATCCGGCCACCACCACCGCCACAACAGAATGATCGCTCTTGATTACGAGGCATCTCGGTAATGTCGCATCCACTCGCTTCGAGCAGTTCGCGTGGGGGTGCATAGATCTGATTGTGTCGACCCAGATAGCAAGGGTCGTGATAGGTCAACTTAGTCTCAGATTTATGGGGACTTGGCTTCAAACGTCCCTCTTTAATGAGCGTGTTTAAAAGTTGCGTGTGGTGCAACATTTCGAGCTCAAATCCACTCTGGGCATAATCTTTACCGATGGTTGTAAAGCAATGGGGACAGGTGACGACAACTTTCTTCTTTCCCTTCGAGCGACCTGCAAAGACTTCATTAAAAGTTTCAATGTTCTCAGCTGCCAAAATTTGGTACAAGTATTCGTTCCCTGACCGACGAGCAGGATCTCCGGTGCAGGTCTCGCGATTTCCGAGGACCGCAAAATTGACGCCAGCCATGAAGAGCAACTCTGCTACCGCTTTGGTTGTCTTCTTGGCTCGATCTTCATAGGCGCCGGCACAGCCGACCCAGAACAAATATTCAACATCGTCGGGAAGAGTTCCGCTAACGACCTTTACAGGAAAATCGCATTCAGCAATCCAGCCTTCGCGGTTATCTTTATTAGATCCCCAAGGATTTCCGGCTTGCTCGAGATTGCGAAATGTGCCATTGAGTTCAGACGGAAAATTAGACTCGACCAAAACTTGGAAGCGACGCATATTCACGATGTGATCGATGTGCTCGATGCCGACAGGACAGGCGTTAACGCAAGCTCCGCACGATGTGCAGGCCCACAGCACGTCGGTCGAAATCGGTGCTTTATCGCCCACCAGATTTTCTGTTTCAACTACCTTCGCCATAGCGTGATCACGCATAGACATAATTAGTAACTTAGGAGAGAGTGGTTTATCAGTATGCCAGGCCGGACATTGTGACTGACAGCGTCCACATTCAGTACAGCTGGTCATGTCCAGCAGGCCCTTCCATGAAATATCTCCGCGCGTACCCAATCCAAAGAGATCATCTTCAGCTGGATCTTCAAAATTAATCGGCTTACCCTTGGAAAGCATCTCGGGAAGGGCGCCTAGTGCTGGCTTGGCGATATTGCGCTTGTAATAGATATTAAAGAAGGCCAAGAATCTGTGCCAAGCGACTCCCATAGTAAAGTCGGATGCAATCACTATAAACCAAGCCATAGAAATACAGATTTTGATAGTTGCCACAATGACTATGGCGTTCTTAATTGATCCTTTGGAGAGAGAGTTAAAAGTAAGAACAGCGGGCCAAGAAATCGCGTAATGCCAATTCCATGAGGTGATGCCAGCAAGGGCTCCTTCTAATCCACGCAGGGCAATCACGCAGAAAACAATCGCAAGAATTGTTGCCTCAACATAGTAAGCCTTGCCCATCGAGGATCCAGCGAAACGATTGCGAGTTCTCACTCTGGTCACCTGGCGAATTCCTATTAGCGTGACGATTCCGATTCCCGTCAGTGCGGCAATTGACTCTGCAAAGAGTTCATATCCAACAAAGTGACCAATGAATGGCAGTGAGAAAGTGGGGTCGATAACTTGACCATACGCAGTGAGCAAAGTTCCAAAGAGAACTACAAATCCAACCATCACGAACCAGTGCGCAATGCCCGTGCCGGTGAAGTTGAGCATCTTGGTGTGCCCAAGGATCTCTTTAAACATATTGCGCAAGCGTGCGCTTCGATTTCCTCTGCGGGTTGGATCTGGCTGTTGCTTCTTGTATATGGCGATCAACTGTCGGACTCGGATAGTTAGGAGCACCAATGCATATCCGGTAACCAGGTAAGCGAGAATGGCGAGCAGGATAATCATTGGGATACAATAACCCTATTAATTAGCCACAATCGGTAAATTTATAGTAATTTTAAAGGTTATAGAAGCGCTATTTAACTTCCCAGGTATCTCCACTGGCCAGCAGAGATGCTAGATCCCCAGCGCCATCCTTAGCTATTACATCAGCAATCTGCTGGTTTACCATCGTTGAATATTCGGGTCTGGCTACATCGCGGAATATGCCAATTGGAACGTGATCTAATTCCGAAGCCGAAAGCCTTGAAAGGGCGAAGGCATACGAAGGATCTGGATTATTAGCGTTATGAACGACGAGTTCGCTCTCCGATACTAATGAAAGTTCGACAACCTTCATGGAGCCGTTCTCCATAATCACGCCATGCGTTTCAGATTTGATCGGAACTCCATGAATCAACTGCAACAGCGTTGCACCCTTTGTTTCCCCATCCTTTACCGCGATAAATGCATCGTCATTAAATATTGGACAATTTTGATAGATCTCAATGAGGGCTGATCCCTTGTGTGCGGATGCAGCTTGCAACATCTCGGTCAAGTGTTTGCGATCGGTATCAATAGAACGCGCAACGAAAGTTGCCTCTGCACCGATTGCTAGTGAGATTGGATTAAAGGGCGTATCCAAGGATCCGATAGGCGTAGATTTGGTGACTTTACCGGTTTCGCTCGTTGGTGAATATTGGCCTTTGGTAAGGCCGTAGATGCGGTTGTTGAAGAGCAAGATTTTGAGATTCACATTGCGGCGTAAGGCGTGAATCAGATGGTTGCCACCGATGGAAAGAGCATCGCCATCACCTGTGATTACGAAGATTGTTAAATCAGGACGGGATATGGCCAACCCAGATGCGATAGCAGGGGCCCGACCATGGATGGAGTGGATACCAAAAGTTTCTAGATAATAAGGAAAGCGCGATGAGCATCCGATTCCCGATATAAAAACAATATTCTCTCTAGGTAGGCCAAGCGTCGGCAAAAAGGATTGCACTGTAGAAAGAATAGAATAGTCGCCACACCCAGGACACCAACGCACCTCCTGGTCGGAGGTGAAATCTTTTTTAGTGAGCGTTACATCAGTCACTGAGCACCGCCATCGTTGCTTCGATTATTTCTGTTGTTGAAAATGGAAGTCCACGAACTTGGTTGTAGCCGGTTATGTCTTTTAGGAATTGCGCCCTCAGTAACATCGCAAGTTGTCCGAGGTTCATCTCGGGAACGATTACGCGCTCATACCGATCGAGAACGGCCCCCAAGTTCTTAGGGAATGGGTTGATGTATTTAAGATGAGCTTGAGCCACCTTTTGACCATTTTCGCGGAGCGCTTCGACAGCTGCCGCGATAGGTCCAAAAGTTGATCCCCAACCCAAGAGCAATACTTGAGCATCACCGGTTGCATCATCAACTTCCAAATCAGGAACTTGAACGCCTGCAACCTTGGCGGCACGAGTACGTACCATGAAGTCGTGATTTGTAGGATCGTATGAAATCGCACCAGTCTGGTCTGCTTTTTCCACCCCACCAATACGATGTTCTATTCCTTTAGTTCCGGGGATAGCCCATGGGCGAGCAAGTGTCTTTGGATCGCGACTATATGGCATGAAATTCTCTTCAGTGTGAGCAAATTCAACGCGCAAATCTGGAAGTTCGCCTTCACCTGGAATACGCCATGGTTCTGAGCCATTGGCGATGTAGCCGTCGGAGAGAATAAATACCGGTACTCGATACGTCGTGGCGATCCGCACAGCTTCCATTGCCATAGCGAAGCAATCTTTAGGGGTAGAAGGTGCGATTACTACAACTGGTGATTCTCCGTTGCGGCCGTACATAGCTTGCAGCAAATCGGCCTGCTCGGTCTTGGTTGGCAGCCCAGTTGAAGGTCCACCGCGCTGCACGTCGATCACAATGAGAGGTAATTCCAGCATCACACCTAGGCCAATCATTTCGGCTTTGAGCGCCAAACCAGGACCAGAGGTTGATGTGACTCCAATGGCACCGCCATACGCGGCTCCAAGTGCAGAGCCAACAGCTGCAATTTCATCTTCGGCCTGAAACGTAATAACGCCAAACTTCTTATGCTTGGAAAGTTCATGCAAAATATCGGAGGCTGGCGTGATTGGGTACGAACCCAGGAAGAGTTGAAGGCCACTTTGCTTAGCGGCAGCTATGAGTCCGTAAGAGAGTGCGGTGTTTCCGCTGACATTACGATATTTTCCGGCCGGCATCTTTGCTGGTGCAATTTGATACGAGACCGAGAACTCTTCCGTAGTTTCGCCAAAGTTCCAGCCCGCTTTGAAAGCGAGAAGATTGGCTTCGAGCAGATCCGGCTTCTTGGCGAATTTACCTGTTAGAAATTTCTCTGTGGTCTCGGTAGGGCGGCTATACATCCATGTAAGCAAGCCAAGGGCAAACATATTTTTAGATCGTTCAGCATCCTTACGCGATAAATTCAATTCAGAGAGTGTGGCTACCGTGAGCGTTGTTAGAGCAATTGGATGCACTTTGTAACCATCAAGTGATCCATCTTCCAAGGGGTTAGTCACGTAACCGACCTTTGTGAGATTTCGCGTTATAAATTCATCGGCATCAACAATAATCGTTGCACCTTTAGCTAGATCTTTAATATTCGCTTTAAGTGCCGCGGGGTTCATGGCCACTAGTACATCTGGCGCATCTCCAGGCGTTTGGATGTGGTGATCTGCAAAGTGCAGTTGAAATGAAGAGACCCCGAGCAAAGTTCCTTGGGGCGCTCTAATTTCTGCTGGAAAGTTAGGCAAGGTAGAGATGTCATTTCCCAAGATTGCTGTGTCCATGGTGAAACGGTCACCGGTCAATTGCATTCCGTCACCACTATCACCTGCAAATCGAATAGATACTTGGTGAAGAGGAACTACCGTCTTGCTCACACTTACATCTTGCCACTCGAGGGTCGATTTTGCGTAGTAGGTTGGCCGATTAATTAATCTTTGGGTGCTAACACTCTGGGTAAAGGGGAAAGACCAAGTATTTTCTCAGGAAGCGATTTACGCGACCGTTCAAGGGGAAGAATGCGGAGCATGTTTAAAAATGCCGGTAAGTGGTTACCTCGAGTCGCAGTAGCTTGCGCCGTCACAGTTTATTTCCTCATTATCTTTGGGAGTCATGTTCGGGTAACCGATTCCGGAATGGGCTGCCCCGATTGGCCGTTATGCAAAGGTAGCCTCAACCCAGCACAGGGCTTTCATGCCTTCATGGAGCAGATGCATCGCTATTTTGCCGGCCTTGCCACCATATTAGTAATCTCTACGGCGTTGATCGCAAAAAGAAGCAGGGTGCAACCTGCTGCGATTCGGCCCGCCATAGTTACCTGCTTCATCATCTTTGTTCAGGTCATACTCGGCGCAGTCACTGTTTATGATGGAAATGGCGCTCCCACTGTCGCCGGGCATCTACTTGCTGGTTTAGCACTTCTTGGTGGGGCGACTGTTACGGCCGTAGGGTCACTGGTGCCCAAAGTGAGTGTTATAGGCAAACGTCTTGGCCCTATTAGTTGGATCGCCGTTATAGCGGCGGCCCTACTCTATATTTCTGGTTCATTGATTGTAAACGCATCTGCAGAGAAATACTGTGCGCGAATTCCATTCTGTCCAACGGGAATTCCTGCTCGCTATGTAGCTCTCCACCTTGTGCATCGCAGCATGGTTCTAATTACATTTATCGCGCTTATAACCTTTGCGGTTCACGCCTGGCGAAACTGGAATTCGCACCGTGCAGTTCGACCATTAGCCGCCTCAATTATCTTGCTCTTATTATCAACTGCTATATTGGGAATATTCAGTGCACTACTAAAAGCACCTGCTCATCTTCAAGATTTACATTTAGCCGGTGCGGCAGCGGTTCTTTCGGTAACAGTGGCACTTGCATCGGTTGGTTGGTATGTAGCAGCCGACGCCGAAAAGGTTAGGACTGTTGGTTAATCGACCACAAGGTCCAAATATGAGTTCGTACCGAACGAGGTTGCTTCAAGATCGTTGTAATCTGAAAAGCAATATCTTCGGATCGTAAGAAGCTTGCTAGAACTGGTGTCCCGGCGGTCCTGCCTGCCCCAATTGCGAATTCAGTCTCGGTTCCTGCGGGACAAACGAGAGCTACCCGAACTCCCTTTTCGCGAAGTTCACGGTCGAGTCCTCCTGCTAA
>CAIUIT010000124.1 GCA_903899375.1 uncultured Actinomycetes bacterium | reverse complement strand
CAAATTGGCGGAGTTCTACTAGCTCTAGTACTTCTCGTAGTTCATCGTCCGTCGCTTCGGGTCTTCCTATCTTCAAATTCTCGCGAATGGAAGTTCCAAATAAGTAGTCGTCTTGCAGTAGCGTTGAAATTAGATGCATATTGCCTGGAAGGAATCTCTGCCCGTTCAACAGCAGATCTCCTGAGTACGGTAGAAAACCGAGCAGTGCATTGATGATTGAAGATTTACCAGATCCAGAGCGGCCAGTCACAAAGAGAGTTTCTCCACCCGTAACGGTCGCGGTGATTGCCTTCGTTCTGGCATCTGCAATCAGAGGTTGGAATGCACGAAATTCCAGTGTAACAACTGAAGGCACTAGCGAATCTTCAACGTGCACTTCCTCTATTGTTTTCAGCAGCGGTTCGATATTTGTAATAGCCCCCAATACTTGGCGCAACTGTGAAAATGCGCTGGGGAGCGAACTGAGTCCATCGAAGACTGCAAGCGGCACAAGAGCGATTACCGCGATGTTGATACCTGCAAGTTGGTGGGTAAGCGCTCCGCGTGCAGCGAACCAGAGTGAGATCAACGTTGAAGCACCGAGCACAACGAAATAGATGGCGGCGGCCAAACCAGAACGAGCGGCATTCTTTAACTCGATAGTTGCGATTTTGCTTTGCTCTGCACCGACCTGATCCAAGAGCTCTTGGTCATAATTGAAGATCAAGGATTCTGGAGCAGATTCTGCGATCTGCATAATCTGGTCAAAGAGCTGATTCTCGTTATTGCGGGTTTCTCTCTTGCCCGATGCCAGCATCGCCAAAAAAGGGATAACGAAACAGGCCAACAAGAAGAGAGCCCCGACTGCATCTCCGCAGGCGGGTAGCAACCAGTGAATGATCGTTATTCCCGCGCTTCCCGAAATTAATGCGGCTAGCCAAGGAGAGGCGACCCGCAGCCACAAGTCCTGCGCCAGCTCAACATCGTTGATTATTTGAGCCAATACATTGCCGCGGTGTAACTTGGCATACTCAGATGGAAGTAACCGAGAAAACCGCTCATAAATCTTTACGCGCAACGCTGTCTGAATCTTTAGAGCGCTGTTGTGCTCGAGGATACGACTGGCATATTTCAAAATACCGCGAGAGAGACCGAAGAAACGCACGCTGACAATTGCGACTTCTAAGACCAGAACCGGTGGCCTGGTCGAAGCCATTGAGATGAGCCAGGCGCTGGTGGCGAGTAATCCAACGGCCGAGCCGAGTGAAGCTCCGCCCAACATGACAGCCGCCAGCATTTCGCGAGATTCGCCTCTAAAGACTCGGAGCAGACTCTTCATTGCGATGCCCCTACACGCGTCACTTTTGTAGCCGCCCCGATTAGTAATTCTCTGTGCGAGATTAAGAGAATCATCGCCCCACGTGCTGCCTGCCGATTAAGTACCTTCGCAATTGTGGATTCGGAGATGTCATCGACTGACGCAGTTGGTTCATCGAGAATAATAAGTGGCGTCTCTTTGAGTAATGCTCGTGCCAAGGCAACCTTGCGTAATTGACCTATTGATAACTTCTGCGCAATAGTGCCGAGTTCAGTTGCGATGCCCTGTGGTAGATCTATTGGATCCAGATCCACGCTGAGCAGCATTTCAATTAACTCTAGATCACTGGCCCCGGGTTTGGCATGGCGCAATATTGTGGCAACGCTTCCCAGTGGAAATTTAGGCTCCTGCGGTTGCCAAGCAACCAGAGCCCGCCAAGCGCTTCGGCTAACTTCGGATAAATCTTGCGAACCTGCACTCGATGTGATGGTGATTTCACCGTGGCGAGGATGGATGAAACCGAGTAAAACAGCGGCCAGAGTTGATTTCCCAGCCCCGGATGGACCGACGAGGGCGTGCACTTCCCCAGCCTGCAGTTCGCCGGCGGGAATTATGATCACCGAGCGATCGGGATAAGAGATTGTGAGTTGGGTCCAAGCAATCCGTGTTACATCAGAAATTGCGATCCCTGGTGCAGGAGTGGGCTTTTCGAGAATGGCAAAAAGTTGATTGAATGCAGCCACACCATCTGCGGCTGCGTGAAAATAGGCCGAGACCTGACGGATGGGCCAATACACCTCAGGTGCCAGCACCAAGATAAAGAGCCCTACAGAGAGCGGAATCGAACCGTTCACCAATCTCAATCCGATAGTGACGGCGAGTAAAGCAACCGAGAGAGTTGCGACTAACTCAAGGGCAAGTGAAGAGAGAAAAGAGATACGCAAAACTTGCATGGTTTCTCGGCGATACTTTTCACCGACCTCATGCAACTTCTTGCTCTGCAACTTTTCACGACCATAGACCCGAAGTGTCGTAAGTCCGCTCAAGAGATCAAGAAAGTATCCACTGAGCAATCCCAGCGTCTGCCACTTCTTATCAGCGGCACTTGCGGTAAATCGCCCGATAAGAATTCCAAATATAGGAATAAGTGGAATGGTTAAGAGAATGATTAAGCCCGATTTCCAATCGCGTAGCAGGATTGTTGCCCCGACCATTGCGGGAACTATCACCGCAATAAAGAGTTGAGGGAGAAACTTGGCAAAGTAGCCATCGAGGTTATTGATTCCTTTGGTAACTAAGACCGCTAGACCTGCAGTTCCCAACTCGTTGGAGTCAGATCCACCATTCTCAATCGTCTTTTCCAGGATTTTTCTACGCAATTCGTTACGCATCTTGCTACTAGCATTGGCGGCAATTCGATCGTTGATGTACGCCAAGAGGGCGCGCGCCAGAAATACCAAGCCCAACTGCACTACTTCCGAGCGTAGAGAGTCAAAGGTACGTTTGTGCTGAAAGAATTTACAGATTAAATCAACGAGCAGGAAGGCCTGTGCGATAGTAAAGCAAGCTCCGATTGCGGAAATGGAGACCAGTGCAAAAATAAAACCCCGGCTGCTGCGAGAGTATCGCAACAGCCGGGGGTCAAATGCTTTCACTAGTGGACGGTATCCAAAACTCCGACTTCTGGGGAAGAAATCTGGCTTGGACTTACACGCTTGCGGAAGATCCAGTAAGACCAACCCTGGTAGAGCAGGACAATTGGGGTCATAACCACAGCAACCCAGGTCATTACACCCAATGTGTAATGTGTACTAGATGCATTGAAGATGT
>CAIUIT010000123.1 GCA_903899375.1 uncultured Actinomycetes bacterium | reverse complement strand
GCATATGGCCGATCAAGAAAGCCCAGAGCCAGAAATTCGCGCTATTGGTGAAGAGCAGATTGTAAAGAACGCAGCTGCGCTGATCGCTAATACCGATTCCGAAGCGGCCAGCCTGGTTTCACTTTACGGAGCTTGCCCCGATACCGTTTTCGTCGTCGCTCCTGGAGTGGACTTAAAGCGCTTCACGGTCGGTGCCGGTAAGGCCGCAGCGCGCGTTAAGTTGGATATTGCACCCGATGCCCAGATGATTACCTTTGTCGGTCGAGTTCAACCGCATAAGGGTCCCGAGGTATTAGTTCGAGCGGTTGCAGAGATGCTTACTCATAGTCCACATATGCGTGCGAAGTTAGCCCTGGTCATTATCGGCGGCGCCTCCGGCGCTGGATCTGCCGAGCCCGAACGACTAAAAGATCTTGCGAAATTCTTAGGTGTCGATGATGTCATTCACTTTATGCCACCAATCGCTCGCGAAGATCTTCCCGATTGGTATCGCGCTTCAGATCTGGTCTGCGTTCCCAGTTACTCAGAAAGTTTTGGTCTGGTGGCTCTGGAAGCTCAGGCTTGCGGAACCCCGGTTGTTGCAACGGCTATTGGTGGTCTGCGTACCGCGGTTGCGGATGGAATATCTGGTTCATTGGTCGATGGACATGATCCACGTGCCTGGTCTGCAGTTATTTCTCGATTGCTCGCCGATCCAGCACGGCGAATCACTCTCTCACTCGGCGCGATCTCGCATGCCGCTAATTTTGGCTGGGAATCAACGGCGCGACGAACGTTAGATGTATATGACTGGGTACTGTCTCGCGGGGAAGAAACATCTATTAAACTGGTGCAATGACCACACAATTGATCTTGCTTCGACATGGCGAATCCGAATGGAATGCCAAGAATCTCTTTACGGGATGGGTCGATGTTCGCCTCTCCGAGAAGGGCCAGATCGAAGCTAAACGTGGTGGTGAGCTCCTCAAAGAGCGCGGATTACTTCCCAATATTGTTCATACCTCGCTCTTACGTCGCGCCATTATTACTTCGCAAATAGCTCTTGATGAGTGCGATCGAGCGTGGATCCCCGTGCACCGTTCTTGGCGTTTGAACGAACGTCATTACGGCGCCCTGCAGGGTAAAGATAAAGCGCAGACCTTGGCCGAATATGGGCAAGAGCAGTTCATGCTCTGGCGCCGCTCTTTCGATGTGCCACCTCCACCGATTGCAGATAATGATGAATTTAGCCAGACGCACGATCCCCGCTACGCCGACCTCGGTGCCGCACTTCCAAAAACTGAGTGCCTTAAGGATGTCGTCGATCGCATGCTGCCTTATTGGTTTGATGCGATTATTCCCGACCTCACCGCACATAAGACGGTACTTGTTACCGCTCACGGCAATTCGTTGCGCGCGTTGGTAAAACACCTAGATGGAATATCTGATGCCGATATTGCTGGTCTCAATATTCCTACCGGGATTCCACTGCTCTATGAGCTCAAAGATGATTTCACGCCAGTTACGAGTGGTGGCGAGTATCTAGATCCAGCAGCGGCTGCAGATGCAATCACCGCCGTGGCCAATCAAGGAAAAAAGTAAAAATTAACTCCTAGGGGAGTATTCGCCGGTCTCGGTGTAGTAGACCCGTCGCGCAATCGAAACCGCATGGTCTGAAAAACGCTCGTAATAACGACTGGCAAAAGCCATATCGACTGCGCATTCGACGGGCTGGTCCCACTCAGGCCCCAGGATCGTGCTCAGCAGACGACGCTGCAACTTGTCCATCTCGTCATCATCAATTTCAACCTCGAGTGCTCGAGTGGTGTCTCGAAATTCGATGACGACTGCCATCTTCTCTAGGATACGTAGAGCGGCTGCACCCATCTCCGAAATTACTTCGACCAGTTCTGCCGGCACTGCCTTATTTGGATAACGCAACCGAGCAAGCTTTGCAACGTGGTGGGCAAGATCGCCCATGCGTTCGAGGTCGGCGCTGATGCGCAGGGAACTTACGAGGCGGCGCAAATCTGATGCGACGGGTTGCTGACGTGCCATGATGTTGACGGTTCGCTCATCCAGTGCTTGCTGAATTAAGTCGATGGCCAGATCGTCGGCAATTACCTTTTCTGCCAGGGCTAAATCTGAGGTGAGTAGAGCCGAGGTCGCGGTGGAAATGGCGTCCCGAACCAAGGCTGTCATTTTGAGGTGGTCGGCCGTAATCGACTCGAGCTCTTCGTGGAATATGTCGCGCATTGGTGAAGGGTACCCCTAGCGTGTGTATGCCACGGGTTGATATGTGAACTTGTTCTAAACAGAATCTGAAGTTTTGGGGCTGATTTCCCCAGAAGGGGGCTCTAAGCAGAGCGCATACCCCGAAGGCTCCTACGATAAGGGGGTGAGTTGGATCAAGCGCAGGCCCGAGGCGGTGGAGTTTTTTAATCCGCTCGAAATCACCCCTGCCATGGCCACGCTCCTGACCAATATTGATGCAGAGGCGATCATCGTTGGCCCAGGAGATCTCATTATTTTCATGAGTGAGAACATCAACAACTTTAATTTGCAGCGTGATAACCGTGTCAATAACGAATCCTTGCAACATCTCGTTCGCGCCGTGCGCCGAAGTGGAAACATTCAAGAAGCAACGATGGAACTTCCACGTGGACCTCTGGGTACAGGTACCCACGATTTACTTGTGCGCGTAATTCCCTTAGATGGTGATGGCCTAATTTGCATTTTAATTTTCGATGATAGCGAGATGCGTCGCTTGGATTCTATTCGTCGTGATTTCGTTGCCAATATTTCGCATGAATTGAAAACTCCAATCGGCGCGCTTTCGATTCTATCTGAAGCGGTTCTGGGTGCTTCTGATGATCCAGTAGCGATTGTTCGATTTGCTAACCGAATGCAGGCCGAGTCAAAGCGACTAAGCGACCTTGTCCAAGAGATCATCAATCTCTCTCGACTACAAGATGACGATCCACTGAAGAATGCCAAGGTTATTGATCTCAACGAGGTATTGCTTAACGCCATTGATCAGTCAGAGCTTAACGCCAGCGCCCGTAATATTGAATTAATCTATAGCGAACAAGCACATGCCCGTATTGCAGGTGACCCTAGCCAAGTAATTATGGCGATCTCTAACTTAATCGAAAATGCTATTAACTACAGCCCAGAAGGTACTCGCGTTGCAATCGCCTTGCGAGTGAATGATGGTCTTGCAGAAGTTTCGATCACTGATCAAGGAATTGGAATTCCAGAGAAAGATTTAGAGCGAATCTTTGAGCGTTTTTATCGCGTCGATCCCGCGCGCTCGCGCGCAACCGGTGGTACAGGCCTCGGGCTCTCTATCGTTAAGCATGTCGCGACTAATCATGGCGGCGATGTTTCGGTATGGAGCGTCGAAAATGCTGGCAGTACGTTTACTATCCGTTTTCCCATCACATCTCACTTAACAGCCGTGGAGGCCGAGTAATGACAAAGATCCTCGTAGTAGAAGACGAAGCATCATTCTCCGATGCGCTCGCCTATCTCTTAGGGCGCGAAGGATTCGATGTTTCGGTAGCTGATACCGGCACTGGAGCTATTGAAGAGTTCGATCGCCACGGCGCTGACTTGATCTTGCTGGATCTTATGCTTCCTGGGTTACCTGGAACTGAAGTCTGCCGCCAAATTCGTACTCGTTCAAACGTGCCAGTGATCATGTTAACTGCAAAAGATTCTGAAGTAGATAAGGTCGTAGGACTTGAACTCGGCGCCGATGATTATGTAACTAAGCCTTACTCCACACGCGAACTCGTCGCTCGTATCCGCGCAGTGTTGCGTCGCCGTGGCGAAGAAGATGTCTCTACAGATGGTTTACTTACTGCAGGCCCGGTTAGAATTGATGTTGAACGCCACCTGGTCACAGTTAACGGAACACCGCAACCACTTCCACTTAAAGAGTTCGAACTCCTAGAATTTTTAGTTCGCAATAGTGGGCGTGTGTTAACTCGTTCGCAATTGATTGACCGTGTGTGGGGCAGCGATTACTTTGGGGATACCAAAACTCTTGACGTTCACGTGAAGCGATTGCGCGCCAAGATCGAAACAGATCCTGGTAATCCAGTCTTTATTCAGACAATACGTGGACTCGGTTATAAGTTCGAAGGTTAATTATTTGGTGGGTGCTGGTGTTGCACCAACACCAGCAAGGTAATCAGCCTTGGCGCGAACCATCGCGCTGAGCGTCAGTGGTGCAGCGTGTGCAAATGTGACAACAACATCAACACGATTGCCTGGGGCTGTGGTCAAACCTGGTACGACGCCCGTTGCATTTGCAGAGTCACCAGAGAAGATCACTGGCGTGTTTTGAACGAGATCAAATGATGGGGCAGAGAGAGTTGCCTTAATTCCAGCGACTGATATTCCCGTGAGCGCATCGCTCGTTGCCTCTTCGTTGATAAATGTTCCAACGAGGGTGGCGCTTCCATCAGGCTGTGTAACGAGTAATACATCGCGAATATAGATAGAACCGCTCTGAGCTTCGACGCCATCGGTAACCTGCTTGATATTGCGGGTTGGGGCCTGGGCTCCACTGGCGCCACAGCCGGTGAGGGCGAGGACGCTAATCAGGATGGTGGCTACGCCTGCGGTCTTCTTGATCATGGCGGAAGAATACAGGGGTTATATGGCCATTTTTCTGTGACCCAAGTCGCTGGTACAATTGGCGTCTAATCCCAAGGAGCCCATTTAATGTCATTTAAGGTCGGCGAAACCGTTGTTTATCCCCATCACGGAGCGGCTCTCATTGAAGCAATTGAGACCCGGACTATTAAAGGCGAAGATAAGATTTATCTGGTTTTGAAGGTGGCTCAGGGTGACCTGACAGTCCGCGTTCCAGCCGAGAATATTGACCTCGTGGGTGTCCGCGATGTCGTTGACTCTGCCGGTCTTGACCGAGTCTTCAACGTACTGCGTCAGCCATATACCGAGGAGCCAACAAACTGGTCTCGTCGATACAAGGCAAACGTTGAAAAATTGGCCTCTGGCGATGTCATCAAGGTAGCTGAAGTTGTTCGCGACCTGTATCGCCGTGATCTCGATCGTGGACTATCTGCTGGCGAGAAGCGCATGCTTTCAAAGGCAAAGCAGATTTTGATCTCTGAACTCGCGCTCGCTGAGCGAACCGATGAAGAGAAGGCTGGCGTAATCCTCGATGAGGTTCTAGCTTCCTAAAGCTAGCCCAGTGACTGATTTAGTTGCCGTCATCATTCCTGCTGGCGGCAGTGGTGAGCGCTTAGGCGCCAAAATACCTAAGGCTCTCGTACAACTTGC
>CAIUIT010000122.1 GCA_903899375.1 uncultured Actinomycetes bacterium | reverse complement strand
TTACCCACTAGATAGTGCACGCGAGCACCACGCCAGTCAGCGATAGCGTCCAGTTCCTTGCGGAATACCAACTCTTTCTCATCGCCCACGCGATACAAAACGTCGATCTCTTTTGTAGCGTCAAACTCTTCTAGAAGTGCACGCAGAGGAGTGATTCCGACCCCGCCACCAACCAAGACGATATGCCCACGGGCAGCCCTAGAGGCTACAAACGTTCCATACGGACCTTCGAAGAAGACGCGCGTACCCGGCTTAATTCCCAATACCGCACCAGATGCATCACCCAAATTCTTTACGGTCACGCGCATATGGTGTTCGGTTGGGGCTGCCGATAAAGAGTAAGGGTGTGAAATCCACCATTGGCCCGTTGTAATAAAACGCCAACTAAAGAATTGTCCGCCCTGCGCATTGAGGCGATCCAGATGGCGCCCCCGCATCACAATCGAAACCACGCCTGGCCCCTCAACCACGACTTGATCCACTCGCAAATTGTGACGCAGCGAGCGCACGATAGGTATTACAAACCGCCACAGCAGAATTACCGCCGCCGTTGCGATGTATAAACCCTCCCAAAAGATTTTGTTCAAAGGGTGACCAGTAAACATCGGACCGGTTAACACTTGGTGCATAAATCCCAAAGCAACAGCAAGATAGGTATAAAGATGAACCGTCCACCAGGTCTCATAACTCATCTTGGCGCGCGCCTTCTTGTACGAAGTCACACCAGCAATCATCATCAGAGCAAAACCAATATCGGCTGGAATCATCCACGGATACTTAAGCGT
Organism: uncultured Actinomycetes bacterium; assembly: GCA_903899375.1. Classification (GTDB taxonomy): domain Bacteria; phylum Actinomycetota; class Actinomycetes; order Nanopelagicales; family Nanopelagicaceae; genus PALSA-747. The sequence continues at coordinate 21,055 of CAIUIT010000122.1, read as the reverse complement.
CATGCGCCATAGATCAGAGGCAGTAGAAACACGATCGCCGCCGGCATAGCCCAAACCAACGAGAAATACGTGGAACAAAATTAGATACAAAGACCACGGCCCCAGCTTGCGGTGCCACTTAACCAGCTTGTCGTGGCCCACCGACTTTTCAATCCACGGGATACGAGCCACAAAGACCAACCCCACCAGCGCAAAATAAGAGCCAGATAAAGCCGCCAGGCGCGATATCGAGGTAATCGATGAATAGACCCCCGACCAATCCCCAGAGGTCATGGTGTCGATCTCAAGTGCCAAACTAAGTCCCAGACCCAGGCCCATCAGGATCGAAGCCCAATCGGCGTTAATGCGGTGGCCTACGCCCAGATCGCGGTTCCTGCGCTTATTTGCCATACCTGAATATAACCCCTAATTCTTGAGAGAGACCTGTGAGGGATCAGTGATTTAGATTAATAGCCGCAAACCGCACCTAGAAAGCCAGAAGCCCGGCTCCCCCTATTGGGAGAACCGGGCTTCTGTTTGTCAGTCAGACTGACTTAAAGCAGAGGCAATTAAGCCTTTACCTTCTTAACAACACGAACTAGGAGTGCTGACAACGCAGCAACCTTAGCTAGTACTGAAGTTACTTGCTGTGACAATGCTGTTACAGCTGCAAGAGCAGCATCAGCCTTGGCGCCAGCATCTTCTGCAGCCTGTGTTGCAGCATCTGCTGAATCAGCAGCTGCGTTTGCAGCATCGGTTGCAGCGTTAGCAGCATCGGTAGCTTCGTTTGCAGCATCGGTAGCAGCGTTAGCTGCATCTGATGCTCCGCTTGAAACTGTGAATGAAACAGGTGTCTGTACGATTGTTGTCGCAGAAGTTGTTCCACTGATAGTTGTTGTTCCATCAGAAAGTGGAGCATTGAATGCAACGGTAGCAACACCAGAATCATTTACTGTCATAGTAGGAGCTACGCCAGCTAGGGCCGTGCTTCCAACTGTCAGTGCGAATGAAGAAGATGGAGCTACACCTGCTACTGCACCAGTGCCATAGATGTTGTATCCACCAGCAGGAAGTGTTCCAGCAGCATCTGACAATGTGAACGTCAAAGTACCGGCTCCGCCAGCAGGGTATGCAGCAAGATCAGTCGACAAAACAACTGACGTAGGAACTGCTGCAGATACTCGAACTGATATTGCGTTGGATACCAAAGTACCATCGGTTACGGTAACCGATGTTGTACCAACAGCAGAACCAACAAGGTTGATACTTGCCGTTGTACCAGGTGTACCTGTAATGGCACCACTAGCAATTGTGGTAGTGCTTGCAGGAGTGACTGTTAGAGATCCAGCACCAGCAGTCGGGATGCTTAGCGCATTTCCATTGGCATCCAATGTTTGAGCAGTTAATGCACCAGTGTTAGCAGTAACACCAGTAACACCAAACAGACCAATAACAGAGTTAACGGCTGTCAAAACGATCTTTGCAGCAGCACCGGTGAAGGTTGCAACAAAGGTACGAACTACTACACCATTAACAGAAACGGTGACTGTAGATGTTCCAGAAATTCCTGTAAGGCCAGAGAGTGCCAAAGTAGCTACACCAACTGTAGGAGTTCCGGCGATATATGTTGATGTAAGCGCAGGAAGTGCTCCTCCAGATGTCAGCAGACCATTAGTCACAGTTGCGGTGATCGGAGCGAAGCCAGATGTCAATGCGAAACCATTTGGATCTGTCTCGATGACTTTAAGGGTAGCTACAGTACCAGTAGGTGTAACTGTCGAAGCACTGATGCCAGCACTTACGATACCAGCGTCAGTTGTGGCGTTAGCAGAGTTAGCAAGTGTGCCCACTGTGGTTGCCAATGCGTTTACTGTTGTTGGTGTTGACAGGTATGTCGCAGTTGCGCCATAGAGAGTTCCTGCTGTAAATGCAGCTACTGTGATTGTTACAGTCTCTGTAGCAGTTGAAGGAAATACTCCAGGAGCTGACTCAAGGTAACCAGAAACAGTGATGGTTCCAACTGTTGGGGTTGCAACCGAGATTGTTCCTGTGGTAGCAAGAACAGCAGACGTGGTTCCACCGACGAATGTTCCGCCTGAAACTGTTACATATTCGTGACCAGCAATTGGGCCGGCGAATGAAGCAATGGTTCCAACTGTAAGACCGATTGAGTTAGCAGGACCAGCGATTGATGTACCTGCGTTTGAACCGACGCCGGTGTAACCGGCGGCGATGTTGAGGTTTGTATTAGCTGTAGCTTGAGCTGATACAGCGGTGATACCGCCGATAGCCAAAGCAGCTGCTGCTACAAGCGCTACGCGCTTAAAAGCTGTCTTTGTAGACATTGTTTTCCTTTCAAAGAAAGTCGATTGGAAGAATTTCTCCCTCTCGGCTTGGCCTAAAAGTGCCCTCTCATAGGTCATGAGAAGGTCTTTTTCGACCACGAGATGAGACGCACGTGCTGACTCATCTCTATTCCCTCGCAATATCCGGATTGCGCGGGAAACTTGTTGTGCGATGCGGGTCATTTTGTGACCCCGTTCGCGGCGACCTTGATCGCCTCGGCAAGAATTTGGGTCTTACCGGGATTAAGCACTAGACGCACAGAAATAGAAGTAGGGATCGATTCAACATCGACTCCCTGACTTACAGGCAGAAGTGTACCTGTCTCCACCGGGGAAACTGTGACAAGAGTGCTCGAAACGAGATAGCTACCGTCGGGTAGGCGTGAAATATCTGTGCTTACAGCAGAGGTATTTAACAGAACCCAGCCACCGTGCATAGAGACCGATGCGGTAGGCGTATAAGTGGTCCCAGAGCCATCAACTGTAATGACCTGATTAATAAGGACATTGACAGCCTTTGGATCGTAGGACATGACAGGCGCCGTCAGAGTGATTCCGTTATCGGTGATCACAGGAACGGGCTTGCCAATGATGATTGCACCGGTATTGCCACTGAGATCAGTGACGGTGAAGCCGGTTGGGATGCCATCGGAGCCGAGGCCGCTATAAGTAATGCCAGCGATCTTGGTATCGACGGTTGGGGTCAGGGTATCGAGCTTCGAAAGAGCAGAAGCTGTAGCTGAAGGTGCGGCTGAAGCAGATGGGCTAGCTGCTGGAGCTGGGGTGGTTACCCCTGCAGTCGAAGCCGATGGGCTGGTCAATGGGGCAACCTTGTGGTTAAAGGTGTTGAACCCAAGGAAGGCAGCGATGACAAGGACCAGGGACATTGCGACCTTGGATGACTTCTTGGCGAGTTCGGCAGCCTTCTTATAAGACGAGGACAAAGCGTCAAGCGCAGTAGCGCCGGTCTTCTCGTCGATAACCCATTCGGTCAAGATGCGGACGAAAGAGGCACGGGAACGGGCCACCACGTGGCGAACGTTCGCTGGGGTGGTGCCGATGGCGGCGGCAATCTCTTCGGTAGAGCGGCCTTCCATTTCCCACATGACGAGCGCGGTGCGCTGATCTGCAGAGAGGCGTGAAAGGGCTTCGCGGATGATTGAGGCATCTTCGGCGGCAGCCAGGGTGGCATCAAAGGGAATGTGAGCATCAACAGCGAGCTCATCGAGGCGCTCTTGGGTGGCATCAGAGTCGATTGCGACCAAGTTGGGGCGTGAGCCGGTAGCGCGGATCTGGTTGAGGCAGAGGTTGTTGACGGTGGTACGCAGATAAGCGAGCGCACGATCGCGCGAATCTAGCTCTGGGGCAGCCATGATGAACTTAAGGAAAGCCTCTTGAACGATTTCAACGGCATCAGCGTCGGAACGGAGGATCCGGCGGGCCGTAGCGGTCAAAGATGAGCGTTGTTCGGCGTAAAGAGCGGAGAGATCGGCAACAGACCAGTCGGATACGGCTTGAGAAGGCGCCGCTTCCGTGATCTTCTTAAATGCCATGTTCATTGCTCCGATTTTATGTATCTAGCTGGTACTTCCGAGGTCAGCGTCCTGGCTTCGTTAAGAAAAGTACCTTCTATAAGTAAAGACACCTAAGTAAGCCAAATGTTGTCCTCTACGGCAAAGATTTTAGGAAATTTCCCAAAATCTCTGCCGTTTTGTCGGATTTGTCTGAAATGGGCCTACTTTGTCTTCAACTTCTTGAGGATCGCAGCTATTAGCGCGGTGCGAGCTATTAGTTGGGTCAGCAGAGTGGTTACTTGAGGCGTCAAAGCTGCAATTACAGCGTTGGCAGCAACTGCCTTAGAGGCAGCGCTTTGGGTCGCCAAAGCGATGGCATCAGCCGAAGTGGTGACCAAGGCCACGGCATCGGTAGAGGCGTAATCGGCATTGGTGGCTTCAGAGCTGGCTTCGGTAGCCGAGTTGCCACTGGAAACGGTGAATGTCAAAGGAGTGACAGAGATCGCCGCTGTTGCGGGGAGCGCGGTAATCGTTACGGCTCCATCATTAACTGGCGCGTTAAAGGCAACTGTGAATGTCCCATTAGCTGAAACGGTGATCTGTCCAACAACAGTCGGAATAGAGCCCCCGCTAGAAGCGATCGCAGTTGGGGCTCCAGGCAAATTCGTTAATCCAGCTGATAGCGCCATCGATGATGAAGCTTGGCCTTTGAAGACAACATAGGTTCCTGCTGGCACTGGACCTGCAGGATCACTGAGCGTCGTAGTCAATGTTCCGGGAGCACCATTTCCATAAACATTTGAATCAGAGGTAATTACCACTGATGTTGGTATTCCAGAACTGACTCGGATAGAAACCGGAAGAGATGTCGCTGTGGGTGCCGATGCATCGGTCGCAGTGAAAGTTGTCGTTCCCGCCGCAAGACCCGTTATCGAAAGACCGACAACTGTTGAAGATGTAACAACGCCTCCTGCAATATCGCCAAGTGTATGAGTGCCGCTATTATCAATGACGCCAGCAGCTGCAATTCCCGGAGCCGAAGATGAAACAGTTATCAAACCGGGATTAATAACCAAGAGATTGTTATTGGAATCAAATTCTTGAACTTCTATAGCATTTGTATTAGCGGTAATACCTGTGGCCTTTGCGCTAGATGGAAGAAGTGCTGAAGCTACTCCGACACCAACTACTGCATTGATTGGGGTAAGAACAATTCTAGCGGCAGAGCCGGTGAAGTGGACTGTATATATCTTCACTATGCCATTTACGTTAAAGGTAATTGTCGAAGTGGCAGCCAAACCATTTACGCCCGATAGGAGAAAATGCGATGTAGGAGTTGTTGGTATCGCTGAAATATATGTGGTATTCGGCAATACTGTTGGGGAAATCAAATCATAAGATGCAATAAGTCCTGCCGATACGGTAACAATTATCGGTTTAGCAGTTGGGCCAAAAACTGGGATTCCAGCTGCATCGAATTCTGAAACTGCAAACTCTGCAACATTGGCCGCGCTGGATGGGACGGTCAGTGAAAAGGCAGCATCGGTCGCTGCGCTAGGAGCAGTTGCGGTTCCTACTTGTCCATAGATTGTGGCACTTGCAAAGACGGTTCCGGGTACAGAGCCAACAACGGTGATCGTTATGACATCACTCGCTGTGGCTGATGCTGCGCCACTAATAATAGGGAAACCTAAAAGTGTGATTGTGCCTGCCGTGGTCGTGGCGATTCCTACGCTGGCGCCAATTGCGATTGTTCCGAAACTGGTTCCGGTGGTTGTAACCCCACCAGCCAAGGTGAAGTAGATTGGAACCGCAGCGGGACCGACGATTACGTTGTTGCTTATCGTTACCGAGTTTCCAGGGCCAGCCAATTGAGTAGCAACAATTCCTGGAGTTGTAATGCTGGTGGCGCTGGTAATCAAATTAACTGGACCTGTCGCTTGGGCAGGCAGAGCGCTGACCCCTACGACCATCAGGGCAAAAACGGCGACGGTAGATCCTCGCTTCACATTAGAGGTTAAGTTCGAAAACATCACTTTCCTTCCAAATCCACGAGTTCCAACTCGGCCATCTGGCCGAGCGATATAAATGCAAGAATTAGACTTTCATAGAATCCTTATAAAATCCTGAACTAGGCCACTTTGAGCCGGGGGCTAACGCTCTGCCCCCTGCGCCCCCTGCGCCGCTTAGGCGTTTACCCCTCACGCCTCAAAGAAAACAAATGTTCTGACTAGTCAAAATCACAAAATGTGAGTATTCTCGGATTGTTCGTGGGGTAACCCCCACGCCCTTGGATCAAGAAGCACCAATTTGAACGGCTCTTGAGGAGGATTTCATGCCAGATGTACTAGTTAGATCTCGGGCGAGTTCCCGAGTTATGGAATTTTTGCTCTGCGACCCCACTGGAGATGAAGTAGCGCAGTCACTCGAGAGCGAGTTTCTAGAAAATTTCCACCCAGAGAAGCTTTCGATCACCATGGTCAATACTGCCGATAGTTCAATTGTCTGTCTGGGAGATTTTGGATTTTCGCCATCCCAGACCCACCAAAAGGTTAGCAACGGCGATGCAGATTGGTATCCAGGGCGCATCCAAGATATTCAATACAAGAATGATTACTTTGGTTGGAATTCTGATCGAACACTCTTTGCCGCTCGAATGAAGATTCGCTTTAAAGTAGTAGGAACTATCACGATTCAAATGAAAGAACCATTATCCAATGCATCTATCATTGAACTGGAATCTCTCATCAGCGAAATTATTGATCCGCTCACTTTATTTCTATTTAGTCGTCGCTCTTATCAAGCCACAGAATGGCAAGAATCGTATGATGGAATCGTCCAAGGTTTAAAAACACTGACCGAACGTCAACTTAAAATTCTTACTCGAATCGCTACGGGGCAGACCAACTCTAAAATTGCCGGCGAACTAGGTTATTCGGTTTCAACAATTCGCCACGAGACAATGCGCATTTACGAGTATCTCGCAGTGAGCGATCGTCGCGAAGCGGCAGTCAAAGCCGTCTCGATGGGTCTGGTTGCTTAACCCGTTTTTTTAGAGAGTTGCGAAAGCTTCGTCAAGAACGCTCAACGCATCTGCTAACAGTTCGTCACTGATGACTAGTGGTGGCAAGAAGCGGATCACATTGTTATACGTGCCTGCAGAGAGAATGAAGACACCCTGTGCAGTGCAGTACTTGAGAACCTTTGACAGGGCTGCGCTATTAGGTTCGATTGATCCTGGTACTACAAGTTCGATTGCCTGCATCGCACCACGGCCACGAACATCACCAATCACTGGGTATTTTGCAGCAAGTGCGCGTAAGCCATCGCCCAAGATCTTGCCGATATGTCGGGCATTCTCGATCAAACCATCTTCTTCAATGGTGGCAAGTACTCCCAGGGCGGCAGCACACGCAACTGGGTTTCCACCGAATGTTCCACCGAGGCCAGAGACATGGGATGAATCCATGATTTCTGCGCGTCCGGTAACGCCGGCGAGTGGCAAGCCACCACCGATTCCCTTTGCGGTGATCACGATATCTGGAACTACGCCCTCTTCTTCGACGGCAAACATATGTCCGGTACGAGCAAAACCACTTTGTACTTCATCGGCCATAAAGACAATTCCATGTTCGCGTGAATATGCCGCGAGCGCAGGTAAGAATCCCTTAGGTGGAACGATAAATCCGCCTTCGCCTTGAATAGGTTCGATCAAGATTGCAGCGACATTGTGTGCGCCGATCTCTTTCTCAATTTTGTGAGTGATCATCTCCATCGCATCTGCGGTGATCGTCTCTTTAGGTCCAAGCCAGCGATACTCGTATGGCATTGGTACGCGATAAATTTCAGGAGCGAACGGACCGAAGCCATCTTTGTACGGCATATTCTTGGCATTAAGCGCCATCGTTAAATTTGTACGTCCGTGGTAGGCATGTTCGAAAACTACGATCGCTTGGCGCTTGGTGTAATGGCGCGCAATCTTGACCGCGTTCTCGACGGCTTCTGCTCCAGAATTCGCGAGCATCGACTTCTTCTTGTGAGTGCCTGGCGTCAAGCGATTGAGCGCTTCGCAGACTTCGATGTAATTCATGTATGGGGCGACGGTGAAGCAGGTATGTGTAAATGCTTGAACCTGTTCGATGACATTTGCGACAACGCGCGACGCGCTATTGCCTACGTTGGTGACGCCGATACCAGAGCCCATATCGATGATTTGATTACCGTCGATGTCTAGCATGATGGCATCGCTGGCGCGTTCGATCACCACTGGGAATGTAAGACCTAGTCCACCCGCGACTGCTTCTGCGCGACGGGCGATAGCAGCGTTTGATTTGGGTCCCGGAATTGCTGTGACCACGCGGCGTACTTGCTCTAGGTTTGTCAGTGTTGTCATGGGAAAAGTGTACGACCAGATTTCTAACAGGGGCTACTGAGGGTTAGGCTCTGAGGGTGAACGCAAAGGGAACACCTTCTAACTCGCACTCCGCTGGCGGATCCCACCAACCCCTGCGCGAGCTGGCGCCGACGCTCGATGCCTACCTTTCTTACTTCGAAAGTGCGGGGCTACCTTTTACGATTCCTGGGCATAAACAGAAGGCCGACAAGTTGGATCACGGGCTAGGAGCTGTTGTCGATAGTGATACGCCTCTCTACGGAGGACTCGACGAGATTAAATTGACTCACGGAACTCTGAAGCGAGCCGAGGAATTGGCTGCCCACCTGTGGGGGGCTGATTACGCCAGGTTCTCTACAGGTGGATCGACCCACGCCAACCAAGCGATCATCTTGGCGCTCGGCCAACCTGGCCAGAAGATAGCGGTCTCGCGAACAGCGCACCGGTCGGTTCTCAGCGCTCTGGTACTGGCAGATCTGCAACCCATTTGGATGGTTCCCGATATCGACGAAGCAACTGGCTTCCCCACTGGAATTAGCCTCAGCGAAGTACAAAGAGTTCTGCGTGAAAAACCAATTGCTATCCTTTTAACTGAACCTGGCTATCTAGGAACGATTTCAGATCTGGGGCCGCTGATCGCCGCCGCTCATGCTCAATTGGTTCCAGTTGTCATTGATGCCGCCTGGGGTGGCCATTTTGGTTTTCATAAAGATCTACCCAAGCATTGCCTGCAACTCGGTGCTGATGCACTGATCACCAGCGTTCACAAGGCGCTGCCAGGATATAGCGCATCGGCGCTCTTGTTGGTGCAGGGAAAATACATCAACTTGGCGCGGGTGGAACAAAGTTTTGAAACTACTCATACAACATCACCAGCTGGTGCTCCTCTGGCATCTATCGATGGAGTGCGCGCGCTCTTGGCACAGCGTGGAGATCAACTGCTGGGTCAACTGCTTAACAATGTCAACACCTTTAAAGCTCGGGTGCAATCACACTTTGATCTACCGATCTTTCTCAACACAACCGACTTTGCTCCGGCGCGTTTTGATCCGACCAAGATCGTTTTGCGAGCCAATCAATTAGGAACCAGTGGCGTTGCGATCGAGAACGAATTAATTAAATTTGGAATTCGCGTCGAGATGGCAGATAACGACACCATGGTATTTCTGGCCACCTTCGCTGATGATGGCGACGACTTTGATCTTTTGGGTGATCGATTAATTCCGATTCTGCAACGCTTACAAGGTGCGCCACGCCAATCGGCAACGGCGCTGAGTTGGTCGGTCGTTCCTCTGTTCGGCACCAGTATGCGCAACGCCTATTTTGCTAATACCGAAATGATCGCCGCCGACAAAGTGGTGGGACGTATTAGCGCTGATTTGATTGCACCATATCCGCCCGGGGTAGCAGTTGTAGCACCCGGAGAAATATTGACCGAACAGATCGTTGATGGACTAGCTGCTGCGAAGGCCGCTGGGGTGCGTATTGCATACGCAACGGATGTAACCTTGGCGAGTTATCGCGTTATTTTATAAGGCTCTTATATAAGGCGACCGTTTCGTGGGCGATTGAATCCCAACTGAATTGGTCGATAGCGCGAACTCGTCCAGCGCTGCCATATTTACGCAATAAATCGCGATCTGCCATCAAGGCATTTATCTTTGTGGAAAATGCCGCCTCAAATTCTGCAGCATCCCCCGAATAATGAATCAACTCGCCAGTAACTCCGTCGGCAACAACTTCTGGGATTCCACCGACATCACTAGCAAGGACCGCAGTCTCGCAAGCCATTGCTTCCAAATTAACGATGCCGAGCGGTTCGTAGATAGAGGGACATAAAAAGAGATCTGCACTAGATAAAAGTGCAATGACATCTGGCTGTGGGGCCATCGTGCTAATCCAGACCACATTGTCCCGGGTGGCCTGCAGCTCTTCGATCGCAGCTTTGACTTCGGCGCCAATTCCGGGTTCGTCAGGACTACCTGCACAGAGAACTAGACCGAATTGCGGGTCTACGTTCTTCCACGCTTTAAGCAGATGGGCTAGGCCTTTTTGGCGAGTGATACGACCTACGAAAATTGCGTAAGGACCATTGATGCCCAGTGAATCTAAAAGCTTGGGGTTAGCCTGAGGGTAGTAAGTATCGGTGTCTATCCCATTCAAAATGGCATGGACTTTATTGGGGTCGAGATTTGGATAGGCCCGCAAGACATCGCGTCGCATCCCTTGCGATACCGCAATGATCGCGTCGGCAGATTCGTAGGCGGTCTTCTCGGCCCAGGAAGAAACTCGATATCCCCCGCCGATCTGCTCCTCTTTCCAAGGGCGATCTGGCTCTAATGAATGGGCAGAGATGACATGAGGAATATTGTGCAAAATTTTGGCAAAGTGGCCTGCCATATTGGCATACCAGGTGTGGGAATGAACGATATCTACCCCCGCCAAGTTCGAAGCGATCTGGGCGTCGGTAATCAGTGCCTGCATTGCGGGATTGAGTTGCTGTTCTGCAGCCGACAATTCGTAGGCGGTGGCATCTGGGCGAGCTTCGCCAAAGCAATGAACATCGACATCCACCAAAGGCCGCAGGCTCTGAACTAGATACTTCACATGGACACCGGCCCCGCCATAAATGTGTGGTGGCCACTCTTTGGTAACAATCCCAACTTTCATGCCAGCTCCCATCCGACGGTGACGCTCTTATCTTAAAGGAAAAAGTAAGATACCGTTTTTCCATGAGCAGCAGAGACGAATTAATCTCAATCGTATTAGCTGGTGGAGAAGGCAAGCGGCTACTTCCCCTTACACACGATAGAGCAAAACCGGCGGTCCCCTTCGGCGGCGCTTATCGCTTGATCGATTTTGTACTCTCTAACCTCGTCAATGGAAATATGCGCAAGATCGCAGTGCTGACTCAATATAAATCGCACTCGCTTGATAAGCACATCTCGACCACCTGGCGTATGTCTTCGCTCACCGATAACTTTGTTACAACAGTCCCAGCACAACAGCGCCTTGGACCACGTTGGTATACCGGCAGCGCCGATGCCATCTTGCAAAACTTCAATTTGATTCACGACGAAGATCCCGATTATGTTCTCGTCTTTGGCGCCGATCACGTTTACCGTATGGATCCAGAGCAGATGTTCGACTTTCATAAAGAATATGATGCAGCGGTTACCGTAGCGGCGATTCGTGTTCCGCAAAATCAGGCTAGCGAATTTGGTGTCATCGAACTTGAACCCGATGGAATCACAATTAAGGCTTTCCACGAGAAGCCAGCGAACCCGCCTTCGATTCCCGGCGAACCCGAATGGTCGCTTATCTCAATGGGCAATTACATCTTTAATCGCAAGGCAATGGAAGAAGTTTTGCTCGAAGATGCCGCCGATGAGCTTAGCAAGCATGACTTGGGAACAAATATCATTCCGATGCTTTCTAGTCGTGGATCGGCCATTGCATACGACTTTAACCTCAACATCGTTCCCGGCGAGACCGAACGCGATCACGGGTACTGGCGCGATCTAGGAAATATTCAGTCCTACTACGAAGCCCACATGGATCTCGTTTCGATCCATCCGATCTTCAATTTGTATAACCGCGAGTGGCCACTGCTTACACATCTGCCACCGCTTCCACCCGCTAAATTCAGCGGCGCTGGAAGTGCGGTCGATTCCATCGTAGGCGCGGGTTCAATTATCGCTGGCGGTCGCGTAGAGCGCTCGGTTGTCTCCTATGACGTACGCATCGCATCTGGTGCTGTTATCCAAAATTCAGTGGTCATGCCCAATGTCGATATCGGTAACGGTGCAATTATTCGAAATGCCATCATCGATAAGAATGTAACCGTACTACCTGGCGCTCAGCTCGGTGTCGATCTTGAAAAAGATTCCAAGCGGTTTACAGTGACTGCATCAGGACTCGTCGTGGTCGGTAAAGGCGAGATCGTTACTTAGAAGCTATATCTCGATTAACGAGCCAGACCTGAACTGCGTGTGCTTGCAAGATTACTTTGCTCTCGGGGACTGCCAGGCGTGGTGAGTAATGCAATACGTTTTCTGCAGAATCAAAAACTGATCTAAATGAATCACCAATGCGCACACCGGGAAGCGTGAACTCCTTTTGGAGAATAGAACCGTTGAACATAATCAACATGCCACTATCTTCATCGGCTTCGACATACATCATCAGACTTCGGTTATCGAGTTTGTCCCAATCGGCCTGAGTCATTTCTAGCCCATGGCGCGAGAACCATGCCAAATCTTTGCGAGAGGTATTGAGATCGAGTTGGCCGGTAAAGAACATCCGTGCCACCGGCATCAGATATTTCTTGCGCAGTTGGATCAGGTTAACGGTAGTTTCCAACATATCGATCTGATGAGCATCATATTTCCAACTCAGCGCCCAGCCGCCGTTAAAAGCGGCCTCATCACGTAGTTCTTCACCGCGCTTATGATCGGGGAGCGAATACGCGTTATTCGATCCCATCTGAGTGCGACCGACTTCATCCCCCATCGTGATCATCGGAATTCCAGAAGATAAGAGCAGGCTAGACATCATTGATTTCTTGAGGCGCTGGCGAATCTCATTAATGGTGAAGTGGTTGGTGACACCTTCGATGCCAGCGTTCCAGGAATAGTTGTTATCGGTGCCATCACGATTTTCTTCGCCGTTGGCATCGTTGTGTTTGCTCGTATACGTCACAACATCATTGAGGGTAAAACCATCGTGGGCAGTTAAGAAATTTATAGTCGAAGTCGGGCCGCGATAAGCGAAAATGTCGTGAGAGCCCGATAGGCGGGTGGCAAGTTCACCAACTCCAGTAGGAGCTGCTCCGCCTGCTTCAGCCAACCAGAATTTACGCAGCGCATCGCGATACTTGTCATTCCATTCACGCCATGGATACGGGAAAAATCCCAAGGCATATCCGCGGGTATCCCAAGGTTCTGCAATCAATTTACGTTCACGTAAAACTGGATCAGAAACCATCGCCACAATCAACGCAGAAATTCCATCAATCTCATCGTGGCTGCGCGCCAAAGCCGCTGCTAAATCGAAGCGGAAGCCATCAATCCCAATCTCTTCGCACCACCAATGCAGCGAATCAATAATCATGCGAACTACGTGGGGACGACGCACATCTACTGTGTTGCCACAGCCGGTGAAATCATCGTAATCGTTGTCAGTGGAACGGCGATAGAAGTTGCGGGAGTCGATGCCACGGAATGAAAGTGTTGGACCATTTACTCCGCCTTCAGCTGTGTGGTTATAGACCACGTCGAGAATGACTTCGATACCCGCTTCATGTAACTTCGCCACAGCTTCGCGAAGTTCGGCTACTGGATCATCGGTGGCGGCGTAACTGTTGTGGGGAGCAGAAAAAGCGATGGCGTTATAGCCCCAATGATTAGCACGCCCGCGAGCATGTACCGCTGGCTCGGTAATAAATTGATGAATCGGTAAGAGTTCCAGCGCGGTAATTCCAAGGGTTTGCAGATAAGAAATAGTGGTGGGGTGGCCTAACGCCTTATAAGTCCCACGCTCTTCCTCGGGAATCTGATGATTGAATTCGGTCAACCCGCGCACATGAGCTTCGTAGATGATTGTTTTCGACCAACTTGTTATCGGGCGAGTATCTTGAACTCGGCCTCCTTCAACTACAACAGAGTGCGGAACGAAAGCTAGATTGTCTCGGGTATCCATAACGTTGACATCACCCGTACCGCTTCCATCGCTGGCGGTGTGCGAATATATTTCGGGAACATATTGCAATTCCCCAACGAGAATATGCGCATTGGGATCCATCAATAATTTATTGGGGTTAAAGCGCCAACCCTTTTGTGGTTCCCAAGGACCATATATGCGAAATCCATAGCGTTGCCCAGCGCGGATCCCTTGGAAATAACCGTGATAAATCGGACCACTGCGATCGTCGAGATCATGGCGGGTCTCTACAAAATTGCCGTCAACAACATCAATGAGACAGAGCTCGACCTTTGTCGCAGAAGGTGCCCAGATAGCAAAGTTGGTGCCTTCGTGTGTGAGGTGAGAACCTAAGAATCTTTGATCGCCGCGAGCCACCGGGACACAATACCGTCTACGTAAGGTGCCTTATTTAGGCGATAGCCAGACCGTAGCTAGCGGAGGAATTGCCAAGATGGCATGGGTTGCAAAACCCTTATATTCGCCCGCAATTGTCTGAATATCTAGCGGTGCAACGCCTGATCCACCGAAACTTAGATCATCGGTATTGAGCACTAACTTCCAGGTGTGATCGCCCGGCAGCGGCAATTTATAGTGCAACTGGGGAACTGGGGAAAAATTTGTGACGCTGACAAGTGGGCGCCCGTCATGGCCAAATCTGGCAAAGGCGACAACATTGGCGGCACCATCATCCACGACAAGCCACGCAAATCCAGATGGTGTTATATCGCGCTGCCAGAGTTCTGGAAGTTGCCTATAACTCTGGTTGAGCGCACTTACGGTCTTTTGAATCTGTTGATGTTCTTGGTATTCCGTCAGATGCCAATCCAAAGATTGCGATGCATCCCATTCCTGTGATTGCGCAAATTCACAACCCATAAAGAGCAACTTCTTTCCGGGATGGGCCCACATAAATCCATAGAGGGCGCGCAGATTCGCCAGTTGTTGCCAACGATCTCCTGGCATTTTGGCGATCATCGAACCTTTGCCATGCACCACTTCATCATGAGAAAAGGGAAGCAGATAATTTTCTGACCAGGCGTAAAGAATTGCCTTGGTGATCTCGTTGTGGTGATACATGCGGTGGATGGGGTCTTCTTGGATGTATTCCAAAGTGTCATGCATCCAACCCATATTCCATTTAAATCCAAAGCCAAGACCACCAGTATCTGTTGATCGTGTAACCCCAGGCCACGCAGTTGATTCTTCAGCGATAATCATGCAACCTGGTACTTCGCGATAACAGGTAGATGTGAGTTCCTGTAAGAACTTAACGGCGCCTAGGTTTTCGCGGCCACCATGTTCGTTGGGGATCCACTCTCCCTCTTCGCGCGAATAATCCAAGTAGAGCATCGAAGCCACCGCATCAACGCGAATTCCATCGATATGAAATTCTTGCAACCAGTAGAGCGCACTTGCGACTAGGAAATTTCGAACTTCATTTCGGTTGTAATTAAAGATTAAGGTGCCCCAGTCGGGATGTTCTCCTTGACGGGGATCGGCATGTTCGTACAGTGCGCTTCCATCAAATTTTGCTAGAGCCCATTGATCCTTAGGAAAATGCGCTGGAACCCAATCCATAATGACGCCGATATCGGCTTGATGTAAGGAATCGATTAAATAACGTAACTCATCGGGTGAGCCGAACCGAGATGAAGGAGCGAAGAATGAAGTGACTTGGTAACCCCATGATGGTCCATAGGGATGTTCGCAGAGCGGTAGGAATTCAACGTGGGTGAAGCCCAACTCTTTAACATAAGCGACTAATTCGGTGGCAAGGTCGCGATAAGAGAGCCCTGGTTTCCAAGAGCCGATATGAACTTCGTAGACCGAAAGCGCTTCTTCCCAGGGCTTTGCATGTGCGCGCTTATCAAGCCAAGCCCCATCTTTAAATTCATAACGACTTTCAGACACAACCGATGCCGTGTGCGGTGGGTGTTCGGTAGCACGCGCCATGGGATCGGCGTGATCTACCCAATTGCCACCAGCGCCCAAGATGGAATATTTGTAAGGTGTATCTGCCCCTACACCGGGCATAAACAATTCCCAGATACCACTGGACCCGAGTGAGACCATTGGATTGGAATTCTTATCCCAGTAGTTGAAAGATCCCATCAGCGCTACTGCGCGGGCATTGGGCGCCCAGACCGAAAAGTTGGTTCCAAGCAAGTTTCCAGAGGAGTCCCTGCGCACCTGCGCACCGAGTGCCTTCCAGAGCTCTTCATGACGGCCCTCGCCGATTAAGTAAATATCGAGTTCGCCTAATCCGTTGCTCATAGCGTCACTTTCAAGATTTGGCCCACTGGTGTTCCAGGCGAAGCAGGATCAATCCGTACCCAGGTATGTGGTGTGTATTCAAAGGAATGTCCGCTCAACAAATCTGCCACGTTAAAGGAACGCTCTTCTAAACCCAAGTCAAAGAAGTTCCAGTGCACGATTGTTTCTTGCGCGTGAATTGGATCTAAATTAACGATCACCAAAATCAAATTATCGCCTTCACGCTTCGAATAAGCGATGATCGAATCAGAATCGGTAGGGTGAAAGCGCAGATTGCGTAAACGCTGGAGCGCCTTGTTTTCGCGACGAATAGTATTTAAAAGTGAAACAAATGGTGCGAGCGTAGGTTTAGACCAATCGCGAACTTTGATCTCATACTTCTCGGAGTCCAAATATTCTTCTGCTCCTTCGCGGATTGGAAGATGCTCATATAGCTCGTATCCTGCATACATTCCCCACGATGGAGTCATAGTTGCAGCGAGCATTGCGCGCATCGCAAAGATAGAGGGAGCACCGCTTTGTAAATGGAATGGCAAGATATCTGGCGTATTGACCCAGAAATTAGGGCGGAAGAATGCGCTGGTCTCTTGAGAAACTTCTGTCGCATAAGTGGTTAGTTCGTGCTTGGTGGTGCGCCAGGTGAAATAGGTATAGGACTGTTGGAATCCAGCTTTGCCAAGTGCATGCATCATCGCTGGGCGCGTAAATGCTTCGGACAAGAAGACAACGTCAGGGTATTCGCGATTAATACGGCCAATCAACTCATGCCAGAACTGCACCGGCTTGGTATGTGGATTATCCACGCGAAATATCTTGACTCCTTTGGAGATCCAAAGGTTCAATACCCGATAGGACTCATTGAGCATTCCCTCAAAATCTTTATCGAAGTTAATTGGATAAATATCTTGATATTTCTTCGGCGGATTTTCGGCGTATGCGATGGTGCCATCGGGACGAATTGTGAACCATTCGCGATGCGCGAGCGCCCAAGGATGATCTGGAGAACATTGCAAAGCAAAGTCCAGCGCAACTTCGATATTTAGTTTTTCCGCAGCTTTTACGAAATGCTCGAAATCTTTCATCGTTCCGAGATCAGGGTTGATGCTGTCATGGCCACCGTCAGCATTTCCTATCGCCCAAGGAACTCCGGGATCGGTTGCCGTAGGAGTCAGAGTGTTATTACGCCCCTTACGAAAGGCATAGCCGATCGGGTGAATCGGAGGTAAATACAGCACATCGAAATTCATGGCAGCTACGCGCTGCAAGGACTTTTCAGCGCTCTTAAATGTACCGCTTGTGATCGTGCCATCTTTATTGAGAGTGGCACCTTCGCTGCGCGGAAAGAATTCATACCAGGCGCCGATCAGAGCCCGATTGTGTTCGGCATAAATTGGAGAGAGTGCAGATTTCGAAGAGAGTGAGCGATCTGTGCTGGACGCTTCAATATAAAAGTGCCAAATGCCGACGGTCGTAGGCCTAACATCTGCTTCATAGCGATCGGTACCCGGCCAATATTCACGCATAGCATGGCGATTGACTTCAACTCCAAGTGGATTGACGAGAACCGCTTCAACGATCAAACCATCGTGCCCTTCGCGAACTACGGTAGCGCGGACATTGATCGCCTCATCCGCAATTGCTTTTACCGGGACGGTCTCATCGCCAAATTGCACGCGGGGCGACACATCAAAAATGGGAAAGCGATTTTCCATGCCGAAACCCTACCCGTTGATGTTGGTCATCACGTGCTTGATGCGGGTGTAATCCTCGAAACCATAGGCCGATAGATCTTTTCCGTAACCTGAATGTTTAAAACCGCCATGTGGCATCTCAGAGACGAATGGAATGTGGGTATTAATCCAGACGACACCGAAATCCAAGGCCTTGGACATTCTCATGGCACGACCGTGGTTGGCAGTCCACACGCTAGATGCCAAGCCATATGGCACTCCATTGGCGAACCGCACCGCTTCGGCCTCATCGCTAAATTTCTGAACGGTTTTAACTGGACCAAAGATCTCACTCTGTGCCAATTCATCATCTTGCTGCACGCCAGCAATAACGGTAGGAGTGAAGAAGTATCCCGGGCGATCGACCGTCTTACCACCAGCAACAATCTCGGCATGCTTAGGGGTGCGTTCGATAAATCCCTGCACGCGCGCCAATTGATTGGCGTTGTTGAGGGGACCATAAAGAACATCTTCTGTTGGCCCACCGGTCTTCACTACATTGGTTGCCTGATCTGCAAGGAGCGCAACAAACTTCTCGTAGACCTTGGCTTCGACCAATACGCGGGTAGCTGCAGTGCAATCCTGGCCGGCGTTGAAATATCCGCCGATAGCGATCGCTTCTGCAGCGGCTTGAAGGTCAGCATCTGCGAAGATGACGACAGGAGCTTTGCCACCGAGTTCTAGGTGAACCCGCTTCAAATCACTACTTGCAGATTTCGCAACTTCCATTCCCGCGCGAACTGAACCGGTGATGGAAACCATCGCAGGGATCTTATGTTCTACCAACAGGCGCCCAGTATCGCGATCACCAGTAATTACATTGAAGACACCGGCAGGTAAGAATTCTGACATGATCTCGGCCATAAGAATGGTTGAAGCTGGAGTCGTATCACTTGGCTTTAGAACAACGGTGTTACCAGCAGCAATAGCAGGAGCCCATTTCCAGACCGCCATCATCAAAGGATAATTCCAAGGGGTTACTTGAGCGCAGACGCCGATTGGTTCGCGACGAATGAAAGAAGTCATTCCGCGCATATATTCACCGGCAGATTTACCTTCGAGGTGGCGCGCAGCGCCTGCAAAGAAACGAATCTGGTCCATCATCGGAGGCATCTCTTCAGAGATCGTTATACCGATGGGCTTGCCGGTGTTCTCAGATTCAACAGCGACCAATTCATCTGTGCGAGATTCCAGGGCGTCGGCAATCTTAAGAAGGGCGCGTTGGCGCTCTGACGGCGTAGTTTCGCGCCACTCTACAAAAGCCGCAGCGGCGACGTTGAGCGCGTGATCGACATCAGCTGCGTCAGATAACTGCGCAGTGGCGTAAGCCGATCCAGTTGAAGGATTGATGATTTCGGTGGTTGCGCCTGACTTCGATGAAGTTGATGAGCCGGCGACAAAGTTATTGAGGCTTTTCATACCCCCACTCTAGACCCGACGTAAACGAACTCCCAATAGGTAAATCTGGTACCCAAAGATGAAAAACCTAACTCTTGGGTCTAGCACCACGAATCGCTACACACTTAGCTGCTAGTGCAGCGCCATTGTTGAGTGCATCGACCAGTTCGCCGCCATTTGCCCACACCAGAATAAATCCGGCGGCAAAGGCATCACCGGCACCCGTCGTATCTACAACAACTGCTTCAATCGCCGATATCTGCACCACACTTGACCCGCGGGCCTGGGCCAGTGCGCCGTTACCACCGCGCTTGATCACAACCAATGGCGTGCTCTTCAATAACTCGGCCGCTGCCTCAATTGGATTCTTTTTGCCACTTAAGAAATGCGCCTCTTCTTCATTAAGAATCACGACATCGACAAGTTCGAGCCATCCGCGCACCTGAATAAGTCCTACTTCTAAGAGGACCCCCACGGTTGATGGATCAAAAATCACCGGCAGGCCCCGCTCTTTCACGCTACGCAGAATGTCGAGAGCTCCCTCGCGAGACTTTGGATTCACCAGCGGATAACCCGAGAGATAAACAGCGGTGATTTCATCGAGTGGAGGTAAATCGGCCAAACTCAACCCGGAGTTGGCTCCAGAATCAGGGAACATAGTTCTTTCACCGAGTGCATCGACCAAGACAATAACTACTCCAGTATTCACATCAGGAATAATGGTCTGGGAATGTTCGACTCCATATTTGTCGAGTTCGGCTAAGACGGTTTGGCCCGCTGCATCATCGCCTACTCGCGCAATTAAATAGGCAGGAGTTCCGCTGACAGATAGCCAGGAAGCAACATTCGCAGCTGCTCCGCCACCTTGAGTAGAAATCGTGGCTCGAGTTTCCACGCCCGGCAATATAGAAGAACCAATCACGGCACTGACATCGAGCATGATGTCACCGACGCATAAGACCTTTGTCATTTACTTTTTCTGTGCCGTGGCGTGGAGTGAAACTGCAAGCAGCGCAGCAAGGTGTGAATTGGCTTTAATAATGTCGATGTTGACTCGCAATGACTCCCCCTTGCTCTGTGTATGAAAATATTCTAGAAGAAATGGTGTGACAGCCTTGCCCGTGATGTGATTTGCGGCGGCGGCCTTGAGGCCAGATTCCAATATTTGATTGTGTAGCGCTAGATCCATCTGATTTACCACTGGGTTAGCAACCACGATCGCGCGATCATTCGTTTGCAATTCAAAACGGTTGTTCCAGATGGCGGCGATCTCTTCGACGGAATCCACGCGATGTTCGATCTCGTAACCAGATTCGGTGAGGTAGAAGCCAGGGAATTTATTGGTACCAAACCCAAGTACTGGCACGGCAAATGTTTCTAACCGCTCTAAAGTGCCAGGTACATCGAGAATCGATTTAACTCCCGCACAGACAATCACGATCGGTGTTTCGGCGAGCGCAATCAGATCGGCAGACTCATCGTATGAATGTCCGCGGTGTACGCCACCCAAGCCACCTGTAGCAAAGACTTTGATCCCAGCCAGGTGAGCGATATGGGCGGTCGCAGCAACTGTTGTTGCAGCTGATTTCTTGGTGGCAGTGATGATCGCCAGATCGCGAGTAGATGCTTTTACAACACTGTCGTCATTTGCGATGCGATCTAACCCGTTGCTTTCCAGACCCACATGAACGATTCCATCGATCAGAGCGATCGTGGCTG
>CAIUIT010000121.1 GCA_903899375.1 uncultured Actinomycetes bacterium | reverse complement strand
GGCGGCGCAGGGGCCGTGTTATAGGTGCGCTTATCCCAGTCCACCACCTAAGGAGTTGGTGCTCAACTGTGCCATCGGGGGAGTGCTTGGCGTGCTCTGCGCTTCTATTGGTTCAATTCAGGCGACCGAGACGCTCAAACTAATTGTGGGAATGGGTTCGCCGTTGGTGGGGTCGATAATCTTTTACGACGCTCTGGAATCTGAGTACGACAAGGTAAAGATCGCCAAAGATCCCAGCTGCTCCTTCTGTTCGGATCCGACCAGCGCGCGGTTGCTGGATAGCTATGAGGCTTTCTGTGATGTGCCATCAAATTCCAGTGAGATTACTGCGGCAGAACTAGCTGCTCGGATCAACGCGGGTGAATCTCTACAAATTGTCGATGTGCGCGAACCCTATGAGTGGGAAGAATCGCGGATCGAGGGGGCGGTGCTCATCCCTTTAGCAGAATTTTTCGATGGCGGAGCGCAAGAAAAAATCTTGAGAGATAGACCAGTGATTCTTTACTGTCATCTGGGAATTCGCTCAGCACGAGCCCTGGCCGCCCTTGCGGATTCTGGATTTACAGGTGTCGGGCATTTGCGCGGGGGTATCGTTTCTTGGGACGAGTTTGTGACAAATGGATAATTCTTTAAGCGTAATGATCCTTACGGGAGGAACAAGTAAGAGATTCGGATCAGATAAGTCAGAGGCACTGTTAGGCGACCGCGCTTTAATTGATCACCTGATCGAAGAGATTCCTGCAGGCGTTCCCATCGTCATAGTTGGACCACCTCGAGATTCGTATGGCGCGCAGATCCAAGTGGTGCAAGAGAGTCCGGCGCAGGGTGGTCCGGTAGCCGCGATAGCCGCTGGAGTGGCGCTTGTGCAGTCAAAACTCGTGGCGATCTTTGCTACCGATATGCCCTACGGCCCCTTATTAATTCCGCAATTGATTGATTCGCTAGATACGGAGTGCGATGCGGTTCTCCCGGTGGATGCCGAGGGATATGCGCAACCATTGAGCGCGCTCTATCGAGTCGACGCACTACTGCAGGCCGTTTCTTCCTTTGCGACTGTAGATGGTGAATCGATGCGAAATCTGGTGGCAAGCTTAAAAGTAGTTAAGATTCCCATAGATAAATCGAGCGCCCATATGTTGCTTGATATTGATACTCAGGCAGATCTCACGGAGGCTGTATCCTCATATAAAGGTATGAATCCACCGTTAACTAGCGAGGAGGGCCGATGATGGACCAATGGATTGAGGCAGTTAAGAAGGAACTCGGGCTCGATGCCGCGATAGATAAAGAAATGATTCTCAATATTGCACGCGACGCCGCTCATGCCATCGAAAGACCAGCCGCTCCAATAACTACCTATTTAATAGGTTTTGCGGTTGCACGTGGAGCCGATGCACAAGTTGCAGCAGCAGCTATTGAGAAGTTGGCAAAGCAGTGGCCAACCAACCAATAAGAGTTATAAATGAAGCTAGCTGGAGCGAGGCGCGGTTAGCCGCGACTAATAGCGTCGGCGCCTTACCTCTCGAACTCCTAACTATAAATAACTGCATTGATCGGACTTTGGCACAAGACCTTATTTCCCCAGTAGATCTACCTACTTACAAAACCTCTGCTATGGATGGTTACGCGGTTGCAGGAGATGGACCCTGGAGAATTGTTGGAGAAGTAAAAGCAGGAGCTCCAATGCAGGATGAACTAATTTCAGGTACTGCTGTAGGAATTGCGACAGGCGCCGTCATCCCTCGGGGTACTTTCGCGGTTCTGCGTTGGGAGAATGCCCAAGTTGTAGACGACATGGTGTCGGGCAAGGTTAAAGAAGATGCAGAGATTCGTCCCGCTGGTATGGAATGTCGAAGCGGTGAAGTTATTGCTAAGGCGGGAACCGTCTTATCTCCAGCGTGGATCGGTCTGCTCGCCGCTGCGGGATTTGATTCCCTTGAAGTAACTCGCAAACCCCGAATCGAAATAATTCTCCTAGGCGATGAACTGCAATTAGAAGGTATCCCAAATGGCGGGCTAGTTCGCGATTCGCTAGGACCGCAACTACCGGCGTGGTTGCAGCGCATGGGCGTAGAGCTCATCGCAACCAATTATGTGGTCGATGAAATCTCACTTGTCATTGCAGCAATTGCAACTGCTTGTAAGCGCGCTGATGTTGTGATCACGACTGGTGGTACGGCAGCTGGCCCGCGGGATCATGTCCATGGTGCAATATCTGCACTTGATGGCTCACTCCTCATTGATGGGGTAAAAGCTAGACCCGGTTACCACATGTTGTTGGCAACTCTGGGGAACGTTTCATTGCTGGGCCTGCCAGGCAATCCGCAGTCGGCGATCCTCTCTCTTATTACTCTAGGAGCGCCACTTTTTGATTCGCTCTTGGGGCGGCCTGCTCTGGAACTTAAAAGCGTGACGATCCGCGAAGAGATTACAACTGCTCCCGGATTTACAAAGTTGGTGCCTGGCAATATGCATGGTGCAGAATTTGAAGAGAGCCAATATCTAGGATCTGCCATGCTCCGCGGGCTGGCCCAATCAACTGGAATTGCTGTGGCAGCCCCGGGGATCAACAAAGCCGGAAGCTCCGTGTTATGGTTACCGCTCCCGTAAATTAGGATTGAAGCCTATGACTCCCGAGAATTCGCTCACGCATATTAATGACAAAGGCCAGGCACATATGGTCGATGTCGCTAGCCGAGATATTACGCTCCGTATTGCCAGCGCTTCTGGATGGGTAAAACTCTCACCACAAGTTATTGGACTTTTACGCGGTGGCGGAGTTCCTAAAGGCGATGTCCTAGCAACAGCGCGAATTGCAGCCATCATGGGAGCAAAGCGAACCCCCGATCTGATTCCGCTCTGTCATCCGATTGCTATTCACGGAGTCGACGTCAATTTGGAAGTTAAAGATCAGGGAGTCTTTATCGAGATAGAAGTGAGAACCGCTGATCGCACCGGCGTTGAGATGGAAGCGCTCACTGCAGTAGCAATCGCGGGACTGACCATCATTGATATGGTGAAATCTCTCGACCCTGCTGCAACGATCTGCGATGTTCAAGTTGAGAAGAAATCTGGTGGCCGAAACGGTGACTGGGTAAGAGATTGATTAGTTATACCGCCCAGGTCATCACCGTTAGTACCCGAGCTGCACTTGGGGTTTACGAAGACCGCAGTGGGAAGATTTTGGCACAAGGGTTATCTGAGCTCGGGTATTCGCTGGCCGACGTTGTAGTCGTTTCAGACGAGCCTTCTCTCATCACCCTTGAGATTTCTCGCGCGCTAAGTGCTGGAGTAGATCTCATTGTTACAACCGGGGGAACTGGCGTCTCTCCAACTGACGTGACTCCAGAAGCAACCGCCCCATTGATAGAGAAACTATTGCCGGGATTTGGAGAAGCACTGCGCGCTCATTCACGCGCTCTCGTTCCGACCGCCGATCTCACACGCGGATTAGCAGGAGTACATGGAAAGTCATTGATCATTAATCTTCCCGGATCGACCGGGGGAGTTCGTGATGGCTTGGTCATCATTGAGCGCCTGGCAGCGCATGTCTTAGACCAAACTCATGGAGTTGATCACTAAATGATCACGACTCTCCTTACCTCCGATCCGATAGATGTCGCCACCTTTGCGCAGGTGGTTCAATCACCTGACTTTGGAGCAGTGGTCACATTCTCTGGAAATGTCCGGAACAACGACGGCGGCAAGGTAGTGCGAACTCTTATCTATGAAATTCATCCATCTGCAGAGCAGGTACTGCGCGATATCGTTACTGAAGTAGCCAACGATCCAGAGCTGGGAAGCGTGGCAGTTGCCCACCGTTACGGTGAGATCCCTATCGGTGAGAGCGCTTTTGTTGTCGCAGTATCAGCGGCCCACCGGGGTCCCGCGCTCGCTACCTGTTCTCTTTTAGTCGAAGAAGTGAAAGCCAGACTGCCTATTTGGAAGCATCAGCTCTTCGCTGACGGAACTGATGAATGGGTGAACTCGGCATGAGCCAGCTGATCGATAACTATGGACGTAAGCACCGTGATCTACGTGTTTCTCTTACCGATCGCTGTTCGCTTCGATGTTCGTACTGTATGCCTCATGATTTTTCCGATTGGCTAAAGTCCGAGCACCTTCTCAATACCGACGAACTGATGCTAATTATTGAGAATGCGGTCGCAGTCGGAATCGAAGAGGTTCGGCTTACTGGCGGCGAACCGCTATTGCGCGCGGATATCGTAGAAATTGTTTCCAGAATTTCATCACTGCCCAATGCTCCTAAACTCTCATTGACCACCAATGGGTTGCGGCTGAAGGAATTGGCGAAGCCTCTTGCCGATGCTGGCTTAGAACGCATAAACGTCAGCCTCGATACTTTGGATAGGGGACGCTTCAAAACTTTGACTTATCGCGACCGCATTGACGATGTCTTTTCTGGATTAAGTGCGGCGCGCGCAGCTGGACTGGCCCCTATCAAGATCAATGCCGTCCTGCTTCAGGGCGTCAACGATGATGAAGCACCGGCTCTGCTGAAGTGGGCCCTCGCAGAGGGGTTTTCACTGCGTTTCATCGAACAGATGCCGCTTGATGCCGGCGGAATTTGGAATCGGGAGACGATGGTTACCGCAGGTGTCGTACTCGCAGCCCTTTCGAAAGAATTTGATTTAGTAGCGGCCACCGATCGAGGATCCTCGCCGGCTGAAGAGTTTTTTATCAATGGGACGCAAGAGACGGTTGGAATTATTGCTAGCGTCACTCAACCATTTTGTGGAGCTTGCGACCGTTTGCGCCTTACTTCCGATGGCCAACTGCGGTCGTGTCTCTTTTCATTAGAGGAGATGGACCTGCGTAGCGTTGTTAGAAATCCAGAACTTTCGCCAGCTCAAATCGCGCAAGAGATCTCAACTCGATTCCATAAAACGGTGGCAGGAAAACTACCAGGACATGGAATCAACGACGTTACTTTTATTCAACCACGTCGGCCGATGTCAGCTATCGGTGGATAAATTAACCACCAGCAAACTTAGGTAGTACATCAATCTGACTGCCCGCTGCGATCGGCGCTTCGAAGTCATGGCAGATAACCGCATTAACGAGGAACGAACATTGCGGAACAACTCGAGCCAATTCCGGGTTCGCCGTTAAAGTTGCCAGAATCTGATTTAAGGTTCCAGCAGGCAGAAGCATCTGGTCGGTTTTCGCCGCAGCGCGTGCAGCGGCAAAAAACCGCACTTCCACTGTACTCATAGTGGAATTGTCCCGTTTTTACCGCCAAGAAGCGAGTAGGAATTCATTGCGTCCCGGACCGCGCTGAGTAAGATTTGAATATGTTAGATCTACACACAGTAGGCCTTTGGCAACAAGCAACCGTGATTATTGACTCCGGGATAGCAGGCATTCTTGGTTCAATAATTGGATGGGAACGCGATAAGGCTGGAAAGTCGGTGGGGCCACGCACCATGGCCCTTGTCGGTACATCAGCCGCCAGTATCGTCTCCATAGGAGTCGTACTTGATCACATTGCGCGTATCGGAGATCCAACTCGAACAATTCAAGCCATCATGACTGGAATTGGATTCCTGGGCGCAGGTTTAATTTTTCAATCAAAACGTTCTGGAACACAAGGTGTCACAACCGCTGCCACTGTATTCGCGACCGCCGCAATGGGTTGCAGCGTTGGCTTAGGTTTTCAGGTTGCCGGGGCAGGGCTCACCATAATCATTTTAATTATTTTGCGTTCGACTCGATTCCTTGAGATCGCGGCCGCAAAACATTTAGCTGGAGAAGATGACTAACGATCGAAGCGATCGAGCTCCATCACCTTTACCCAGGCGGCCACGAAATCATGAACAAATTTCGTAGATGCATCTTTACTTGCATACACCTCAGAGAGCGCACGCAGTATTGAGTTTGATCCGAAGATCAAATCTGCGCGGCTAGCATTCCACTTGATCTCGCCGGTCTTGCTATCCCGACCTTCAAAAGACTCTGCAGCATCCGATTTTGCGCTCCAAACTGTTCCGGTGTCGAGCACGTTGATGAAGAAATCATTGGTCAGCGTTCCAGGTGTCTTTGTGAAAACTCCATCCCGTGAGCCATTTGCGTTAGCTCCCAGAACACGCAAACCACCAACGAGTACGGTCATCTCGGGAGCGGTAAGGGTAAGTAGCGCTGCTTTATCGACGAGGTGGAACTCGGCGGGATGATGGCCACCACCCGTCATGAAGTTGCGGAATCCATCAGCAGCCGGTTCCAGAACAGCGAAAGATTCCACATCGGTCTCTGCTTGCGTTGCATCAGTTCGACCAGGAGTGAATGAAACTTCAACGTTGACGCCGGCAGCCTTCGCTGCCGCTTCGATTGCGGCACAACCGCCAAGAACAATGAGATCGGCGAGTGACACCTTCTTATTTTTTGAAGTTGCGTTGAACTCCGCTTGGATTTTTTCGAGCGCGCTGAGAACCACTTGGAGTTCTGCGGGGTTGTTGGCTTTCCAGCTGCGCTGCGGCTCTAGGCGGATACGGGCGCCATTGGCCCCACCACGCTTATCAGTGCCGCGGAAAGTGGATGCCGATGCCCAAGCTGTAGAGACAAGTTGGCTAATAGAGAGACCTGAATTCAGAATCAATTCCTTAAGCGCAGCGATCTTCTTTTCGCCGATCACTTCGCCATCAACTTTCGGCAGTGGATCTTGCCAAATAAGTTTTTCAGATGGAACGAGGTCCCCCAAGTAGCGCGCAATAGGTCCCATGTCACGGTGTGTAAGTTTGAACCAGGCGCGCGCAAAGGCATCGGCCAGTTGATCTGGATTAGCCAAGAAGCGGCGAGAAATTGCTTCATAAGCTGGATCGAAACGTAGCGCTAAATCACTCGTGAGCATTACCGGCGCGTGCCGCAATGTCGCATTGTGGGCATCGGGTACCGAGTCTGATGCAGCGCCATCTTTTGGAATCCATTGCGTAGCACCTGCAGGACTCTTGGTCTGCACCCAGTCATGAGCAAAGAGGAGTTCAAAGTAAGAGTTGTCCCATTCGATAGGTGTTGCAGTCCATGCACCTTCTAGTCCGATAGAGATTGTGCTGCCTGCGTTTCCAGTTCCAAATGAGTTCTTCCAACCTAAGCCCATATTTTCCAGCGGTGCTGCTTCTGGCTCTGGGCCCACATACTTACTTGGATCAGCTGCTCCATGAGTTTTACCGAAGGTGTGACCGCCGGCGATTAGCGCAACTGTCTCTTCATCGTTCATAGCCATGCGGGCAAAAGTTTCGCGGATATCGCGGGCTGAGAGCAACGGATCAGGATTTCCATTGGGACCTTCGGGATTTACATAGATGAGGCCCATTTGTACTGCAGCTAATGGATTTTCCAGATCGCGCTCGCCGCTATAGCGATTGTCGGCTAACCATTCTGCCTCTTTACCCCAATAGGTCTCATCGGGCTCCCACACATCGGCGCGACCGCCGCCAAAGCCAAAAGTTTTAAATCCCATGGATTCAAGCGCGACGTTTCCGGTCAAGATCATAAGATCCGCCCAGGAAATTTGCTTGCCATATTTTTGTTTGAT
>CAIUIT010000120.1 GCA_903899375.1 uncultured Actinomycetes bacterium | reverse complement strand
TTTACCTTTGCAGGCTATAGCTTTAGCGGTTGGTCTCTCACATCAGGTGTTGCAGCCATCACTTACGCCAATGGCGCTAGCTATCCATTCGCTGCAGATACCACGCTCTATGCCCAGTGGAGCGCCAACCCTACTCATACCGTAACCTTCATCGGCAATGGATCTGATGGAGGATCCACGCCTCCTGAAACTAGTACGGCCAGTGTCGCTCTCACTCCTAATGGATTTACGTTCACTGCTCACAGTTTCTCCAATTGGAACACGCTTTCAGATGGCAGCGGAACCGTGTATAGCGATGGTGGTGTCTACAGTTTTGCAACCGATATGACGCTTTATGCGCAGTGGATTCTGGTTGGATCACCCATTCTCCATACCGTCTCCTTCGCTGGCAATGGAGCTGATTCTGGATCCATGACTGCGCAGCAAGCCAATGCCGCAGCTCCTCTATCTGCTAATGGCTTTATCCATAAAGACTTCACTTTCTTTGGCTGGAACACTCTCGCCGATGGTAGTGGAACCCATTATAACAATGGTGATATTTATTCATTCGGCGCAGACATCACTCTATTTGCCCAGTGGAAACACATACCTATCCTCGTTATCTTTATTGGTAATGGTTCTGACGGTGGTTCGACTCCCGCCCAAGCCAGTTTCATAACCGCCCCATTGACGCCTAATGGATTTACGCGCACAAATTACATATTCACTCATTGGGACACAGCAGCGAATGGAACTGGTACGAGTTATAACAATGGAGCAGACTATTCATTCGTAATGACGATCTTCCTTTACGCTCAATGGGCCCCTGCAAATCACGTGGTCACTTTTAACGCAAATGGAGGTACCGGATCAATTCCAAATCAAGTGAGTATTGGTTCAGCCACTCTCACCGCTGGAATTGTCACTCGGGATGGTTTTACATTTAGCGGCTGGAACACAGCTGTCGATGGGAGTGGGACTGCGTATACAAGCGGAAGCATCTATGACTTTGTAGTCGATCTCACCCTTTATGCACAATGGACCGCAATTCCAGCTCATACCGTGACCTATGTCGGTGGTGCTGGATCAATAGGAACCGGTCCAGCCCCATTCTCCGTGCTGGAAGGGAGAACCTTCGTCGTATTGAACAACACATTTACGAATCCTAATTACACCTTCACCAACTGGAGCGAAGGTACCTCAAACTTCAATCCGGGAGACACTCATACTGTTTTCACATCAGATATCGTGCTGACTGCCCAGTGGACACCAATCATCACGACAGCAGCTCCTTATAAAACTGATCTAAATTCAGGCACCGATTCGACTTTCAATGTCAATGTACTAGGCCTAGATGGACTAGCCATTCCAGTCCAGGTAATGGTTCCAGCTGGGACTATAGCCCTCAATGGACGAATTAACATTGTTGTTCAATCAAGCGCGGCTATGAACTCACTTGGCCAAATCACATTAAACGTGCAACTTTTGGACGTTTTTGACAATGTCATTCCACAGATTAACAAAGCACTTATCATGCGATTTAGTGCTTCTCTTGGAGCAAACATCGTTGCGGAGTCAAGCGATGGATTCATCTGGAGACCCATTCCGTTAATTCCAAATGGTGGAACCACAATCGCTGCCGGTGATCCCGATGGATACTACCTCGATGATTCTGGTCATGTCGTCATCGTTACAAACCATTTAACTTACTTTGGATTTAAGCAGATTCAAAATGATCCAGTGGTCGCATCAGTATCGGTGAAGAAACTTAACGTGAGCGCCACCGCGCAAATGCGCGTTACTGGCGGAAACGGAACCGCTGGATTCAAGTTTGTCTCAAAAACACCTCAAATTTGTACAGTATCCACACGCGGAGTCGTAAAGGCCCGCAGTGGCGGAAATTGCCAGCTTCAGGCGATCAAGGGTGGCGATATTCAGTACTTACATCAGGCCTCATCAGTTGTAACTTTGAAAGTTGTAGGTCCTTCTTTGGTTGCTTCTGGGGCCGGAACCGTAAAGACAATTAAGGTTAACTTAGGCG
Organism: uncultured Actinomycetes bacterium; assembly: GCA_903899375.1. Lineage (GTDB taxonomy): Bacteria > Actinomycetota > Actinomycetes > Nanopelagicales > Nanopelagicaceae > PALSA-747. The sequence goes on along the minus strand of CAIUIT010000120.1, from coordinate 1,736 downwards.
CCCTTTATGCAAATTGGGTTGTCCCCCTTGAATGGGCACCAATTGGTACGGGCCTGTATCAGGTAGTTACCCGGATAAAACTGGATTCGCTGGGCGCAATTGTTACAAAGGCCAAAGTGCCTAATGGTTCCGTACTTCGCATTCAGGCTGGAGGTAAAACAATTGCCAGTTTTGGACTTACGGGGGCATAGGAAATGAAACGGTCGCGAATATCAATTGGTGCGTTTGTAATTCTTCCCGTTGTTTTTCTCGCTGGGGTGATCACGGGATCGAGTTCACAATCTTCATCAACGGCAAGTACGGGATCATTTACTCAACTCTATATCTGCGGGACAAGCGGAAAAGAGATCTGCAAGGTTGGAGCAGTAGGGCCTGGCGGAGGGACAATCTTCTTTGTCGATTACCATAATGTTTACACCGGTTTTCATTATCTTGAGGTAGCCCCATCAGATTGGGCCGGTTCAGGTGTCACCGATCCGACTTCACCATGGTGCTCTAATATCACAACTAAAATTGAAACGGAGCTAACCGCCTGGAGTTCAAGGGGCCTGGGTGTGGGGTTATCTAATACGGATATTATGTTGAAAAATTGTACATCTGGTGCTGCAAATCTTATCGCTGACTACAACGCAAGCCCGCTAGCGAAGAAGAGAGATTGGTTTCTACCTTCGATCGGTGGCCTTATGTTAATTTCTCAAAATCTGCAAGGTTTAGCCGGGATGCTTGATTCTGAATATTGGTCCTCTTCAGGCTATTCAAATATTGGGGGATGGGTCCAATCCATGGGCCATGGCTATCAAGGAAATGCGACGAAAGATTCTCTTTACCACGTCCGCCCCGTCCGACGTTTTTAGTGCTTAGTTGCGATCGTGGTCATTTACCTCACCTGGGATACCTGGGCCATCGCACATAAGAATTGGTTCTTTGATACCCACCAGATAATCAATGTCGATGTACTTCCTAAAGTGCCATTGGAAGAACTTCTCTTCTTTATCGTCGTGCCACTCACCGTGATATTAAGTTATCAAGCGCTCCTTAAATTAACGGGCTGGCAGCAGGATGGTGAATCCCAGTGATTTACTCAGATATTGCCCTCGATGCGGTGGTCTTCGCTGTGATCGCCGACCTCTTTATTCTGCGCACGCAGATGATCACACGGGGAATCTATTGGCTCACGTACGGGCTGATATTTCCCTTTCAATTGCTGACTAATTGGTGGCTTACCTCAAGAAAGATTGTGCAGTACTCGCCCTCGGAAATTATCGGCCGCCGGCTGGCTGGGGCTCCCATTGAAGATCTACTCTTTGGCTTTTCGATGATTCTGCTGACGCTTTCGCTCTGGGAATTCTTCCTGCGGCGTAGTCGTCGAATGTACTAAAAACTAGCAATTAAGCGTTGGTTGGCTTGCTCCCAATCATCATCGGCCGCATCGTTTCAGCGAAGAAATCATTGCCCTTATCGTCAACGACGATAAATGCCGGGAAGTTTTCTACTTCAATCTTCCAGACCGCTTCCATCCCTAGCTCGGCATAATCCAAGACTTCAACCTTGCGGATGCAATCAAGGGCTAATCGAGCTGCTGGACCACCGATAGACCCTAAGTAAAAGCCCCCGTGGGCTTTACAGGCATCGGTAACTTGTTGGGAGCGATTTCCCTTAGCGAGCATGATCATAGATCCGCCGGCGGCTTGGAACTGCTCGACATAAGAGTCCATGCGACCTGCGGTGGTGGGACC
>CAIUIT010000119.1 GCA_903899375.1 uncultured Actinomycetes bacterium | reverse complement strand
CGGCATTCACGCCGCGATTTCTACGAAGAGTGGGGTAGATACCCGAAGTTTGGATTTCCAGACTACCTCTGACCAACACGGCGCACTCTTGAAAGATATTGTGAAGATTGAAAGCTACCCACTCTTGCATGATGAAGTGCGAGTTATGGGAGCTATCTACGATGTCAAAAGTGGGTTGCTAACTTCAATAAATTAAATCGCTAACCTATTGCGAAGTTCTACTCACCTCTTTACCCTTTAAATCCGAGCTCTTTTCATCGAGAGGGATTTACATATGGCGCATGATGTAATCACGGATAAACCAGGGGACTTTAAGATCGTTCCAACTAGTGCAATTCCGCTAGTAGCTGTCGTCTATATAGGACTCATCGTTGCAGTTGCTAGCAATCGCCTCTGGGCCTTGGATTTCTTTCACGTGGTTGGAGGCGCGTGCTGGACAGCTATCGACCTCTTCTTAGGATTTGTCATCGGACCAATTATTGGAAAGATGAGCATTCCGGCGCGAATGGAATTTTCTAAGAAATTTATGCCGAAGATGGTGCTCTTAATGCCGACGCTTGTCATTGCAACCTTAGCTGGAGGGTTTCAGTTAGCCAGGCACGAAGGTTTCATCCTCTCCTCGGATAAGCACCACCCTTGGGTCGTCGCCTCAATGATTGTTGTTGGAGTTCTGGCAGTTGTTGCGTTGGGATTTCTTGAACCTGCAAATATTGGCGTCCTCTTTGAGTTGAAGAAAGAACATCCCAATGGAGAGGTTATAGGAAAGCTCATGAAACGCTTTCTCTACACGGCTGGAATTACAGGGGTGATGCAGGTCGCCACCCTCATTATTATGACAAGGATCGCCACGCTATGAAGAATAAACTGCCTCCAATTTCAGAGCTCTCTGTTCTTGCTTTAGCAGTTGTGGTCGCCGGAGGGGTCTTCCTCGCGGCTCATCTTCCGAAACACGTCACTTTGGTTCCTACAACTATCGCAGTGGTAGTAGCCGGTGCGATCGTGCTCGTAAATCTCTTCTTGCTGCGCCAAATCAAAGCGTTTGATTGGAAGGTCTTTGCCACTTTTGCTAAATGGACCCTACTGGCTTATGGACTAATTGCGGCTGCGCTCGAATACATCTTTATTAAAGATGGATCCCGCGGGAGCGTGTTAACGATTATGACTGCAACGCTCGTAATCTTCGCGATTAACTTACCGATTCACTTCGGTTTTACCGTCGCCAGGTACTCGGATAAAACGAGTTAATCCTTCACAAAGCTCTCGCCACCGCTAAATGCTGGAGCAATATCTGCAAAGCGGGCGAAGTGAAGTTGGGCGGCGACGGTAATGGTTCGGGTGGGACCATTACGATGCTTAGCGACGATTAAATCTGCCTCACCGGAGCGATTCTGATTGTCGTAGAGATCATCGCGGTGTAACAAAATAACCATATCTGCATCCTGCTCAATTGACCCTGATTCACGTAGGTCAGAGAGCATCGGCTTCTTATCGGCGCGCTGTTCTGGAGAACGGTTGAGCTGTGAGATCGCGATGATGGGGACGTTGAGCTCTTTAGCGAGCAACTTTAGATTACGTGAGAACTCAGAAACCTCTTGTTGGCGGCTCTCAACGCGCTTGCCAGAGGTCATCAGCTGCAAGTAGTCAATAACGATCAACTTCAAATTGTGGCGTTGCTTGAGGCGGCGGGCCTTTGAACGAATCTCCATGAGCGAGAGGTTTGGTGAGTCATCGATAAATAGCGGGGCCTGGGAAATTTCGCCCATACGCTTTGCTAACCGACCCCACTCATCATCAGAGAGCGAACCAGAACGAATGTTATTTAAACCGACCTTCGCTTCGGCGGAGAGCATACGCATCGTAATCTCCGAGCGGCTCATTTCAAGGGAGAAGATCACCGAAGTATCGCCATTATGAATGGAGGCATGGCGCGCAATATCTAGGCCTAGTGTGGACTTACCGACGGCAGGACGCGCTGCTAAAACAATCATGTTCCCGGGATGAAAACCATTGGTCAGGGCATCGAGATCGCGAAAACCACTCTTGACTCCTTCATCTGCAACACCCGAGGAGATAGCTTCAATCTCATCTAGTGCGGCCGGGAGAAGTTCAGAAAGTTGAATGTAATCTTCACTCATTCGAGATTCGGTTACTTGATAGACCTCGGCCTGCGCCGCATCTACTGCATCATCAACATCGCCAGCTTCGGAATATCCCAGTTGAACGATCTTTGTTCCTGCTTCAACGAGGCGGCGCAAAATTGCACGGTCGCGCACAATACGGGCGTAATAACCTGCATTGGCAGCGGTTGGTACAGAAGAGATAAGAGTGTGCAGATATGGTGCTCCGCCAGCGCGTGTGATATCACCGCGTTTTGTGAGTTCGGCAGAGACGGTCACTGGATCGGCAGGATCACCGCGGCCATAGAGATCGAGAATTGCATCATAAATAAGTTCGTGCGCCGGGCGATAGAAGTCGCGCTCTTTGATAATTTCAACGACATCTGCGATCGCATCTTTAGAGAGGAGCATTCCGCCGAGAACAGATTGTTCGGCGAGGAGATCTTGTGGAGGGGTCCGCTCAAATTCCACGGGGCGAGCTTGCAGGCTGTTGTTTCCGCGGTTGGGAAGTTCAGCGATGCTCATGCGGTAATCCTCTTATGAGCCACCGACATTCCCTACATTCAGATGAAGGGCATGTGGGCTCTCTGTGGGAAAGATCGGTTTTACTGGGGACAACCTGAGTCCTTATGTGGAAGGGGTGTGGGTAACTTGACCCTTTTTGTGGATAGAGCGATCAATTTCTCTCATTTCGCGCTCAAATTGCGAAGCAGGGCTGGGGACAAAGATTAATCTGGGAATCTCACTAGATGAGAAAACCCCGCCCAGTGAGCTGGGCGGGGTCTCTTAATCGCCGTTATTTAAGCTGCTACAACCTCAACTTGGATATTGGCAGCGACCTGAGCATGAAGGGTTACCTTGGCAGCATAGTTGCCAAGCTTCTTCATGACGGGAGCTTTCAAGCGATGACGGTCGATGTCGATACCGACTGATGACTTGATCGCCGCAATAAGGTCCTTATCGGTAACTGAACCGAAGAGGGAGCCAGTAGCGCCAACCTTGGCTTTAACCACGATTGGAGCTGCTTCAAGTGATGCTTTGATTTCACGGGCATGGTCGAGATCGCGGATCTCGCGAGCGCTGCGCGCACGACGAATTCCCTCGATCTGCTTCTCTCCGCCGACCGACCAGGCAATTGCATTGCCATTTGGTAGCAAAGAGTTGCGGGCATAACCATCTTTAACGGTTACAACATCGCCGGCTTGGCCTAGCCCTGTAACTTCGCGTGTAAGGATGAGTTTCATATTTATCCTCTCCTTATCTAGCTGTTGAGGTGTAAGGCAAGAGCGCCATTTCGCGGGAGTTCTTGACCGCGGCAGCAATTGCACGTTGATGTTGGGTGCATGCACCCGTTACTCGGCGAGCGCGGATCTTGCCGCGATCGGAGATGAACTTACGAAGGGTAGCGATGTCCTTATAATCAATATAAGAAACTTTCTGTTGGCAGAAAGAGCATGGCTTCTTCTTAAATTTCTTTAAAGCCGCAGCCGACATCTTCGGTGCGACCTTCTTTGG
>CAIUIT010000118.1 GCA_903899375.1 uncultured Actinomycetes bacterium | reverse complement strand
CTCTTACATCTGGTGACGCTGCTCGCATTACAGATACTGGTGCAGGGGCCGCGGGCGGAACGACTCCATCTGGAACAACTGCTGGCGGAACAACTGCTGGCGGAACAACTGCTCCAGTTCCAGGGGTTTCTTCGCCTACCGGAACCGGTGGAACACGTGGCGGAGCGTTCTCTGATCCAAAGTTGATCGCCTGCTTAACAAAAGCTGGAATTACAATCGCTGCCGGTGCACGTCCTGACTTCCAGGATCCTGCAACAGCGGCAGCTATGCAAACATGCTTTGCGCAACTGGGAATTACTCCCGGCGGTGGCTTTGGTGGAGGAGCTGGCGCAGGTGCGGCCGGAGGGGCCGTTCCAACACCAGCAGCAACGAAGTAGTACTTACTTAGTTAAATCTGAGAGTTCGTTTATTTCATCACTCGAAAGGGCGGTGAAATTAACGAACTCTTTTAACTGCTCAACAGTACGAGCGCTTGCAATCGGAGTTGTAACACCAGGTTGCGCAGCGAGCCAACCGAGGGCGACAGATGAAATTGAAGTGCCGTGGGCATTGGAGATCTCTTCTAACTTTTCGACAACTTTGAACCCGCGTTCATTTTGGTAGTCGGCTACACCACCAGCTCGGATAGATTCCACGCTCGCACCTGGGCGGTACTTGCCTGACAAGAAACCGCGGGCCAGACCAAAGAATGGAATTCCGGAGATCTCTTCAGCTACAACAACAGGGACGGCATCTTCTTCATATTCATCGCGATGCAGCAAGTTGTACCAATTTTGCAAGGCGATGTATTCGGCGAATCCTTCTGACCTAGAAATATCTAGCGCTTCTGCTAAACGCTCGCCCGTGTAGTTAGATGCAGCGATGTAGCGGACCTTGCCAGATTTAATCAAGGAGTCAAATGCTGCCAGGGTTTCTCGCAGTGGAACTGTCTTGTCATCTTCGTGTGCGTAATAAATATCGATGTAATCACTTTGTAGAGCACGCAGGGAATCTTCAACAGCTGCGGTGATATTGGCGGCAGAGAGCCCAGGGCGAGCTGAAAGCTTTGATACCTTGGTTGCGATGACGATTTCAGAGCGATTACCGCGCTGCTTCATCCACTTACCCAAAATCCGCTCGCTATCGTGCCCGGTATTGCCCTCTTTCCACTCGGAATAGACATCGGCTGTGTCAACGAAATTGCCGTTGTATTCGGTGTAAGCATTGAGAACCGCCATCGACTGCTCTTCCTCGGCGCTCCAGCCAAATACATTTCCGCCAAGGCAGAGCGGGTGGACTTTCAGGTCGGTCTTGTTCAGGGCGATATGAGTCATGCAGAGAAGTTTATTGCTCTCTATTAGAGTATGCACATGACAACTGGGGGCTTCACGAGTGAACAACTACAACTCGAAGAGCAGATCTTGGTACTACCTCATTGCGATCTGAAAGATGCCGTGAGCATCGGTGAGATCGCGGTAGAAATAGCTAGACGCGAATCGTTGGCAATCTCTATCGAAGTTCGACTTGGCGAATGGATTGTTTTTCATACCGCTCTTACCGGTGCAAAACCTGATCAACCTTCATGGATCGCCCGCAAGGCGCGTGTAGTTCTTGCGACAGGGCATTCCACGATGCTAGAACGTGTTAAAGCCGAAGAAGCTGGATTCGATTGGTATGAGAAATATGGTTTGTCTGAAGAGACCCATGCAATTCACGGCGGCGGATTGCCACTCAATGTCACAGGTCTGGGCCTGCAAGGAATATTACTCATTAGCGGTTTACCTCAAGTGGAAGATCATCTCTTTGGAATCCGTGTTATAACCGAATTTTTGGCTCGTGCCGGGGAGAACGATTGAGTACCGCAGTATGGGTTGCTGGTGAAGTGCTCATTGATCTCATTCCTAAAGATGGTGGGCGTGAAGCAATTGTTGGGGGCGGACCCGCAAACACCTCTAAAGCTTTAGCACGCCTTGGCTTTGATTCTTTCTTTATCGATGGAATATCGACAGATGCGTATGGCGCACAAGCCCGAGCTGAACTTTTGGCAGATGGTGTAAAACTTGATTACACATTAATTTCAGATCGTCCAACCTGCCTTGCCACGGTCACTCTCGATGCACAGGGTGGCGCCACATATGACTTTTTGATCGATGGCACCGCGACCTTTGAATTCAACGAATCGTGGTTGCCAAATCCTAAAAATCCGCCGGCCGTTTTGCATGTTGGAACTCTGGCAACGGTCGTTGAACCGGGTGCCACGAACCTTTTCAATTGGGCCAAGAAGGTAAAAGCTCCACTCGTCTTTGATCCAAATATCCGCACTTCGGTGGTCAACGACCGGGTTCGCTACCAAGAGATTATGCACAAATGGGCGTCTATCTCTTCGGTGATCAAAATGAGCGAAGATGATCTAGCTTGGCTCTATCCCGAGCAGGACTTTAGAGCAACAGCCGAGAACTTCATCAATGAGAAGACCCAACTCGTGGTGCTTACGCGAGGGGCAAATGGGATCGATGGATATACCGAAGATGGTGAGGTCTCTGTCCCTGGAGTGAAAGTTGATGTTGTCGATACCGTTGGTGCAGGAGACACTGTCGGTGCAATCTTGGTAGAAGCGATCGTGAAGTACGGCTTAGATAATCTTGTGGGAACAACTTTAGAAAAGACTCTGCATCGCGCTGCACAAGCAGCGGCGATTACCTGTTCGCGCGCTGGCGCTAATCCACCCACCTTTCAAGAGTTAGAAGGCATCTAATGCAACATATCGATGGCGCAGAAATATCAGTTTCAATAGATCTTGATCAGGGCGGACGCATCGCGTCACTGCAATGGCGAGATCTTCAATTTGCAGTTCCCTTTCGCGGCACTCCATTGTCATGGGGTTGGTATGCGATGGCTCCTTGGGCAGGGCGTATTGACGAAGGACTTGTTACTAGCGAATCTGGGATCGTGCATACCTTGCCAACAAGTTGGGCGCCACCTCATGCAATTCATGGATATGGTTTTACAAGTTCTTGGGAAGAAACGGGCACGGGGCGTGCGCGCCTAGAACTTCCAGCTCCTTATAACGGCGCAGTGGTCGAGCAGACCATTGAAATTCTGGATGATGCAGTCCGTTGGATTTTGGAATATACGCCTAATGGTTGCGATCTACCTGCATGGCTGGGTTTTCATCCTTGGTTTCCTCGTGAGCTCGAACGCGGTGATGCCGCCGAAGTTGAGTTCTCCGCCGGACGCATGATGCTGCGCGATGAAGAGGGTCTGCCTACTAATGAATTCGTACCTCAACCCAAGGAGCCGTGGGATGACTGCTTCGTTGATATCAAGGGAGTGCCCTCGGTGGTTTGGCCTGGCGCTGCTCGCGTTACGGTCGAATCCGATGCCCCATATTGGGTTGTCTATACAGAAGATAGCGATGGGGTCTGCTTAGAGCCCATGACCGCGCCTCCCAATGCCCAGAATTTAGGTATCACCGGAGAGCACTACATAGAGGCTTTGTTCACCTTCTCTGAAGAGGTTTAGGCTAGGGCAATGGCTGAACAGAACGAATTGCGTGAAAAGGGTCTGCGCCTCACCCCGCAGCGCGAGCTGGTCTTGCAGGCTGTGCGCGACCTTGGTCATGCAACTCCGGAAGAGGTCGCTAACAAGATTCATATCACCCACCCCGGCATTAATCTGTCGACGGTGTACCGAAACCTAGAAACGCTAGAGAATGTTGGACTCGTACAACACACTCATATGGGCCACGGCGGGGCGACGTATCACGCGGCCGAGGATTTAACTCACCTGCACCTCGTATGCGGAATCTGCGGAGTTGTCGGCGATGCTCCCATCGAAACCGCCGCAAACTTTGTACAACAGCTAGCTGATGATTACGGCTTCAAAACCGATGTTACACACTTTGCCATTTACGGCACCTGTGCAGCCTGCGCTGCTCTGACAAAGTAATACATGAGCGCAGTTTTTGTTGAATCAGGTTTAGATGAAGGTGCCATCTGGCACTTCGGCGAACCCAATCAAGAACAGCGAGCACTTGCCGTGGGCAATGCTTGGGCAGATCTTTCACACCGCGCCGTTATAAGCATTTCTGGCAAAGATCGCACCACGTGGATCAATGACATGATGACGCAAGAACTCCTCACACTACCTACTGGTGAATGGACCGAGACACTTCTTTTAGATGCTCAAGGTCACATTGAGCAACAACTCTTCCTTGTTGACGATGGTGGATCTATCTGGATGCACCTCGACGCAAGCAAGGCGCCCGAATTGATTACTTATTTAAATAAGATGAAGTTCATGCTCGATGTAGACGTTCAAGATCGTAGCGATGAGTTTGCAGTTCTTCGTGCACCTGGCGCCGCGGATAAATTTGGCGGGCCATTCGCACTTGTTCCTCGCGCAGAACTTTCAGACGTAGCATCGGCCTATAAGAGTGCCGGACATATACAAGTTGGCATGTGGGCTTTGGAAGCCGAACGGATCGCAGCAGGTCGAGCACGCATATTGCTCGAAAGCGATCACAAATCCATTCCCAATGAGTTGGGTTTCTTGCACATTGCGGTGCATATGAACAAGGGTTGTTACCGCGGCCAAGAGACAGTTGCAAAGGTTTTTAACTTGGGACATCCTCCCCGCCGGTTGGTCTTGCTCCACCTCGATGGAACGATGGTTCACATGCCCGAACACGGCGCGAAGGTGACAGTTGATGGCAAGGAGATTGGCTTCATTGGCTCTATGGCGCGCCACTTTGAGTTGGGTCCAATCGCGCTTGCTGTGATCAAGCGGACGGTTCCCGTGGATGCCACCCTCGATATCGATGGGGTCACCGCGACCCAAGAAGTACTGGTAGCCGCAGAATAGGATTGTGACTATGAGCCTAGATTCAAAGAACCCTTTCGCCGCTGTAAGCACTCTCGAATACGAGATGCCCCCTTTCGCGCTCATCAAAGATGAGCATTACCTCCCCGCTTTCTACGGTGGCATGGAAGAGCAACTCACCGAAGTCGATGCAATCATCGCTCAACCTGAAGTCACATTTGAAAATACATTCGTTGCCCTCGAAAAGAGCGGACGGACTCTGCTACGTGTAGCGTTGGTCTTCTTCAACAAATCTTCGAGTGATACATCTGATGTACTTGACGCGATTGAGGAAGAGATCGCTCCAAAGTTGGCAGCGCACTCCGATGCCATTAAATTAAATCCGCAACTCTGGTCACGCATCGAGAAGATTTACAACGAACGCGCAACTTTAGATTTGGGCTCTGAAGAATTACGACTTGTTGAGTTGTACTACAAAGATTTCCACTTCGCCGGAGCGCACTTGAACGCCGAAGCGCGTGTTGAACTCAAAACTCTCAATGAAGAGCTCTCTAAACTCGAAGCAGAGTTTTCACGCAAGGTCTTGGCTGACACCAATGATTCTGCAATCATTGTTGATTCAATTGAAGAGTTGGCCGGTCTTAGTGATAACGAGATCGCGGCAGCCAAATTAGCTGCCGAAACTCGCGGTCATGATGATAACTGGTTAATCAAAGCGGTGAACTTCAGCGGAAATCCAATGCTCGCGACTTTGACGAATCGCCCCTTGCGAGAGAAAATCATGCGTGCTTCACTCATGCGTGCTAATCGCGGTAATGAAAATGACACGAAGTCGGTGCTTGTTGCAATGACTCAATTGCGAGCTCGTCGCGCCACCCTCTTTGGGGTAAAGAGCCATGCCGAATACATAACCGGCGAGAACACCGCGAAATCTCCTGAGAACATTCACGCCATGCTCCGCAAGATCGCAAAATCTGCCGTAGCTAATGCCAAGGCAGAAGGAGTGGTACTGCAAGAGGCTATAAACGCGGCGGGAGAGGCTTTTAGCCTGCAGAGTTGGGATTGGGATTTGTACTCCGAACTGGTGCGCGCCGAGAAGTATCAGGTAGATACTGCTGAGCTCAAACCGTACTTCGAATTAGAGAAGACCTTGTGGGATGGCGTCTTTTTTGCGGCAACCAAGCTATTTGGCATTACCTTTAAAGAGCGTCCAGATATCGTGACCTACCATCCAGAGGCGCGTGCCTTTGAGGTAAATAATGAAGATGGGTCCAAACTCGGCCTCTTTATCGGTGACTTCTACACCCGCGATTCCAAGCGCGGCGGCGCGTGGATGAACAACTTGGTCGATCAGAATTATCTCTTTGGTCAGCTGCCTGTAGTAGTTAACAACCTCAACATTGTTAAGCCGCCTGCGGGTGAACCAACGCTCTTGTCCTTTGATTTCCTTACCACCCTGTTTCATGAATTCGGTCATGCGCTGCATGGGCTCTTTTCGCAGGTTAAGTATCCACGCGTCTCCGGCACAAATGTAGAACGTGATTTCGTGGAATTTCCCTCACAGGTCAATGAGATGTGGATCTTCTGGCCCGAAGTTGTCAATAACTTTGCAGCTCACTATCAAACCGGTGAGAAGTTGCAGCAGTCGGTCATCGACAGGGTGAAAAACTCATCCACCTTCAATGAGGGTCATGAAACAGCTTCATACTTGCAGGCAGCTATCTTGGATTTAGCGTTGCACGAAATTCCAGATGGCTATGTAATTGAGGATGTCGTTGCCTTTGAAGCACAGGCGATTGCAGATTATGGCTTGGACTATGCACCAGTCCCAACCCGTTATCGCTCAACATACTTCTCACATATATTTGCTGGGGGTTATTCATCTGGTTATTACGGTTACATCTGGTCGGAAATCTTGGATGCAGATACCGTGGAATGGTTTAAAGAGAATGGCGGATTGACCCGCGCCAATGGTGATCACTTTAGGCGTGAATTGTTGGGCCGCGGCGGCTCCATTGATTCGATGCAGATGTATCGCAATTTCCGCGGTCGCGATGCCGTGATCGATCCCCTGCTTAAACGCCGGGGCTTGAGCTGAATATATCTATCCCGGTAAGCCCGCTCTTTATAGCATTATTGGCGGGCTTATTTTTCGCTAACTTTCCGCGTTTTATTGCTTGGGCGAAGCCAGTCCTGGATTTTTCCGCGAAGCATTTATTAAGAGCCGGAGTGGCTCTACTGGGCTTTCAAATTACCTTCCACAAGTTTGCTGAGATTGGCCTCAAGGGTTTCATCGCAATATTGACTGTCGTAATCTTGACATTCTTTACTGTCCGAAAAGCTGCGCAATATTTCGGGTTGTCGCCTGATTTAGCTCTGCTTATTGCTGGCGGTTTCTCAATTTGTGGAGCATCTGCAGTCACGGCAATCGGCGCATCGAAGAAGAGCCGCAGTGAAGATATCTCCTATGCCGTCGGAATTGTCACTTTATGTGGAACTTTGTCGATCTTCGCAATTCCACCAGTTGCAAAGGCTTTAGGTCTGACACATCGCATCACAGGCGCATGGATCGGTGCGGCAGTGCATGACATCGGGCAGGTGGTTGCAACCGCGTCAGTTGTGGGAGGCACGACACTTTCTTACGCAGTCATCTCTAAGCTTGCTCGTGTGGTTTTGCTCGCGCCGTTATTGGTGTTGATAAATCTAAAACAGAGCGATGGCACGGCACCGCGTTCAAAATTGTCTATTACAACCTGGCTGCCGCCTTTCATTCTCGTCTTTATTGCCATCGCTATCTTCAACAATCAAGCGCATCTATCAACCGGAACCACGAATCTCTTGATTAATATCTCCAAAGCTCTCTTATCGGCCGGTCTCTTTGCGATGGCCACCAATGTGAAGTGGCGCCAGATTCGCGCGATTGGATCCAAGCCACTTCTCTTTGGTCTATCTGCTTGGCTTATCTGCGGTGCTTTTTCGTTATTGATAATCCGGGTGATCTAATAGACCAGAGCTTGCGTTCCGTCGGTCATAATCTCTTCCACAAAGGATGCCGAACCTTTGATCGAAATACCGGGGATTAGATCCGCCTCGGTGATTCCGCGTCGGACGGCGCACTGCGTGCACAGGGTGATGGTTCCGCCAGTAAGAATTGCATCGCGCAATTGATCTAGTGCGGCAGAATGTGGCAAGAGGAACTCTTCACAGCGCCCCGGAAGTGCAAAATATGAGGCTTCGCTTGTAAGCCAGAGTGAAACTTCAAAGCCACTTGCTAGGGCGGTGGCGGCCACGGTAAATGCTTGGGCGGCGCGCTCTGGATCATCTGTGCCGCTCATAGCCTTAACGACCAACTTCTTCATAAATCAATCGTAACGGTTACGATTATCACGTGGTGACTGTGAGTTCTATAGCGTTAATTGCAGGCTCGGTCGCCTTTGGTTTATTCCTTATTATCTTTGGAATCCGTGGCGCAATACGGCTATGGCGGCAAGAAAGGGCTAAGTAAATGGTTTTCACAATTCCCGAAGGCTTGCACGAGGATTTATATCCGCTGGCTTGGATGATCGGCACCTGGCGCGGAAAAGGCCATGGCGAATACGCGGGCATTCCATCCTTTCAATATGCGCAAGAAGTTACCTTTAATCACGATGGTCGCAACTTCCTTAATTATTACTCACGCACCTGGTTGATCGATGATGATGCAAATATTATCGAGCCCTTTGAAAATGAAGTTGGATTTTGGCACCCCAAACCAAAGAAAGTTCTCGAAGTTGTTCTGGCATACAACACTGGACGGGGCGAGGGTTGGGTTGGACTTTATGATGGCCCGAAGATTCAATTGGCACT
>CAIUIT010000117.1 GCA_903899375.1 uncultured Actinomycetes bacterium | reverse complement strand
GCCATCGCAGATCTCGGCTGGGAAGCAGCGATCGCACGCGATCCCGCCCTGGGTTCTGGCCTCAATGTGCACGCCGGCAAGATCACTTATGCCGCTGTTGCTGCTGCTCACGGGCTCTAGTAACCTAGGCTCATGAACATGCGCAGCCTCCTCCTTCGCTGCCGCAGCGGGGCCAACTAACCGGTCACCTCGCTCGCGGAGGTTTTCTCTTGCCGGTAAATGAGAAAACAACCCGCGAAACCTAAGGAGCTTTAAATGGATTATCCAGAGCAACAACCTTCGACGATGCCAGTGCATCGTTATGCACCTTTTATCCCAGTAGATCTAGCCGACCGCACCTGGCCCGCCCAGCGAATCACAAAAGCGCCGAAGTGGTGCTCTGTTGATCTACGCGATGGCAATCAAGCGCTGATCGATCCGATGGATCCGCACCGCAAATTGACGATGTTCAATCTGCTGGTCAAGATGGGTTACAAAGAGATTGAAGTGGGCTTTCCCAGCGCATCTCAACTCGACTTTGATTTCGTGCGCAAGATCATCGAAGAGAATCTGATCCCCGATGATGTTGTTATCCAAGTATTGACCCAAGCCCGTCGCCCGTTGATCGAACGCACCTTCGAATCGGTTAAAGGCGCAAAGCAAGTTGTTATTCATCTTTATAATTCGACTTCAACGCTGCAACGCCGCGTCGTATTTGGCCAGGATAAAGAGGGCATCAAGAAGATCGCTACCGACGGCGCTCAGATCTGCCAAGATTTAATCGCGACCGTTCCTGGTACCACAGTCTTCTTCGAATATAGCCCCGAGTCATATACCGGCACCGAACTCGAATATGCCAAAGAGGTCTGCGACGCTGTCAACGACATCTGGAAGCCGACCCCCGATCACAAGACGATCATCAATTTGCCGGCAACCGTTGAGATGGCATCACCTAACGTGTATGCCGATTCCATCGAATGGATGCATCGCAATCTGAAGTATCGCGACTCTGTTGTTCTATCGCTGCACCCACATAACGATCGTGGAACCGGAGTAGCTGCCGCCGAGTTGGCATATCTGGCTGGCGCCGATCGCATCGAAGGAACTCTCTTCGGCAATGGAGAGCGCACCGGAAATGTCTGCTTGGTAACCCTGGGCCTTAATTTATTTAGCCACGGCATTGATCCGCATATCGATTTCTCTGATATCGATGAGATCCGCCGTACTGTCGAATATTGCAATCAATTGCGGGTACCAGAACGTCATCCCTACGGCGGCGACTTGGTCTTCACCGCATTCTCTGGCTCACACCAAGATGCGATTAAGAAGGGGCTGGAGCATATGCAGCGCGATGCCGATGCTGCCGGCCTGCATATCGATCAACACACCTGGGCGGTTCCATACCTTCCGATCGATCCCAAAGATATTGGTCGTTCGTACGAAGCCGTTATTCGCGTTAACTCGCAATCGGGTAAAGGTGGCGTCGCATATTTGATGAAGAACGAGCACCATCTTGATTTACCACGCCGACTGCAAATTGAATTTTCGCAGGTTGTTCAATCCAAGACCGATGCCGAAGGTGGGGAAGTAACCCCCGATCAGCTCTGGCAGATCTTTGAAGATGAGTACCTTCCTGCTGCCGAGAACCAATGGGGACGATTTAAGTTAGTTGGTCTATCGCAGACCAGCCACTTGGATGAAGATGTAAATCTCTCGGTCGAGCTATTGGATCATCACGCTATTCACTCTTTGAGCGGCACTGGAAACGGTCCGATCGCAGCCTTCGTAGACATTATGAATAAACATGTCGGCGGCGCCGGCGTGCGCGTTCTGGATTACTACGAACATGCGCTCTCTGCCGGTGGCGATGCCAAGGCGGCGGCCTACTTAGAGTGCGAAGTCGCTGGGCGGACCTTCTGGGGAGTCGGTATTGACCCAAGCACGACCACGGCAGCTCTCAAAGCCGTTGTCTCAGCGGTAAATCGCGGCTTGCGACAGTAGTCCGCGATACGGTGACCCCATGTCGGTCTACCGCGATCAAGCGATCGTTCTGCGCACCCAGAAGTTGGGCGAGGCTGACCGCATCATCACCCTCTTTACCCGCGAACACGGGCGGATCCGCGCTGTAGCTAAAGGCGTGCGTCGGACCAAATCCAGGTGGGGCGCCCGCTTAGAACCCGCCTCGCATGTGGATCTGCAGTTGTACTCGGGGCGCAACTTGGACACGGTTACGCAAGCCGTCAGCATCGAAAACTATGGCGACACTCTGTCACTCGACTACCAGCGCTGGACTTGTGCTTCGGCAATCTTGGAAGCAGCCGAACGCTTTGTATCGCACGAACACGAACCCGCATTGCAACAGTACTTACTATTGGTAGGAGCGCTAAAAGCGCTGGCCAACGAAACCTACGATGCCTCTCTGATTCTCGACGCCTTCTTGCTGCGCTCACTCGCTGTAGCAGGTTATGCACCTTCACTATCTAATTGCTCGCGCTGTGACGCACCAGGACCACATCGCTATTTCTCACTGGTTGGCGGTGGCAGCGTCTGCGACAACTGCAAACCGAGCGCGGCGCCTACGCCACACCCTGAGACCCTTCTTCTGATGCAACAACTTCTGAGCGGGGATTGGGACTTTGCCTCTGCCAGCGAGCAGCGCTATCGCCGCGAAGCATCTGGCTTAATTGCCGCCTACCTGCAATGGCACCTAGAGCGTGGTCTACGGAGCCTGCCATTAGTTGAGAGAATCTGACAGTGAACATTTCAAAGCCGCCAAGGGTCTCCAACGTTCCAAACCACGTTGCGATCGTGATGGATGGCAATGGCCGCTGGGCCAAAAAG
Source organism: uncultured Actinomycetes bacterium (assembly GCA_903899375.1). GTDB lineage: Bacteria > Actinomycetota > Actinomycetes > Nanopelagicales > Nanopelagicaceae > PALSA-747. Next base: position 1,013 of record CAIUIT010000117.1, on the reverse strand, counting down.
CGCGGACTGCCGCGCACTGCGGGGCATGAAGCCGGCGAAGCGGCGCTGCTCGATGTTGTTCATGGTGCAATCGCAATTGGTGTTAAAGAGATTAGCGCGTACGCATTCTCTACCGAGAACTGGCGGCGCAGCCCCGAAGAGGTAAAGTTTTTGATGGGCTTTAATCGCGATGTCTTGCGTCGTCGGCGCGATGAGATGCATGCGCTCGGGGTACGAGTGCGCTGGGTTGGTAAACCCGGTCGGCTTTGGAAGTCTGTGATTAATGAGTTGCAAGAAGCTGAAGAGCTAACCAAGCGCAATAAAACTCTCACTCTTAATATGTGTGTCAACTATGGTGGACGAACTGAGTTGGTGGATGCCATCAAACTCATTGCCGATCAGGTAAAAGCCAAGAAGATCAATCCAGATTCCATCACCGAAAAGACTTTAGAGAAGTTTATGTATAACCCGCAGATGAGCGATGTCGATCTTTTCTTGCGTACCTCGGGTGAATTGCGAACTTCCAATTTCCTGCCATGGCAATCTGTTTATGCAGAGATGGTATTTATGGATGTCTTATGGCCAGATGTAGATCGCACGACTCTCTGGAAAGCGATCGAAATCTATAACGAGCGTGAACGTCGGTTTGGTAAAGCGTGATGATCCCTGTTTGTCGTGAAGTAGACTCAGCCCATGCATAAAGCGCTACTGCTAGCCGCTATTACATCGCTGGCGACTGGCCTGGGTGGGTTTTTAGCGGTCAAGATTCGCGACCGAACTCATATCATTCTGGGACTGGCCGCTGGCTTAATGCTCGGCTTGGTCTTCTTTGATCTCTTGCCAACAATATTTGTAAATAACACCAGCACATTTGGGGGGGTTCGCTCTGTTGGTTTAATGATTGTCCTAGGGTTTTTAATTCTGCATTTTTCGGAACGCTGGTTTGCAACCCACGAACCCTTTGATTCACATCACGATAACGATCACCAGCATCACGCGGGACGGCTCGCTGGCCTTGCTATGGCTGGCCATGT
>CAIUIT010000116.1 GCA_903899375.1 uncultured Actinomycetes bacterium | reverse complement strand
GCGGTGGCAATGTGTGGGATCAATGCGCTGCGCAGCGATTGCAAACCATCGGCTACGAATATTCGCTCCAGATTGCGGATCTTTTTACCCCGAGGACCCAAAAGAGCCTTCACTCGCTCCACATGGGGCGAATGAAGGCTCGTAATAGGTGCGTGCGACAAAGCGATGTATTACGCAGTTATAACGTGCTGGCGGGCGATTTCAACCAGAGCTGCAAATGCAGCAGGATCATTGGTTGCCATCTCCGAGAGAACGCGACGGTCGACTTCGATCTCTGCGGCCTTGAGGCCTTGGATGAAGCGATTGTAGGTCAGTCCATGTGCACGAGAACCAGCGTTAATGCGCTGAATCCAGAGCTGGCGGAAGTCGCCCTTCTTATCCTTACGGTGATCGAAGGCGTAGACCATACTGTGAGTGAGTTGCTCTTTTGCCTTTGTGAAAAGGCGGGAACGTTGACCGCGGTAACCAGCGGTGCGTTCGAGAGTTGTACGACGCTTCTTGGCGGCGTGGACGCCGCGTTTTACTCTAGCCATTTACCTGCTCCTTACTTCAAACCGAGCATGCGCTTGGCTGTCATTGTTACGGTCTTATTACCGGCTACTTCGCCACTCAAACGGCGAGTAACGCGCGAAGATTTATGTTCGAGAAGGTGGCGCTTACCAGCGCGCTTGTGCATGATCTTGCCGGTGCCAGTCAGACGGAATGTCTTCTTAGCCCCGCTATGGGTTTTCATCTTTGGCACTTCATACCTCCTGTGGGTACTTATTGGATCTCGAGATAATTACTGGGAAACTTCTTCTGTCTCTAAAACTTCGGGTACAACCTCTTCAACGGCATCAACCGTCTTCTTAGGAGGAGTGACTGGCTTTGACGCTGGCTTCTTAGCTGCCTGGCTCTTCTTCAGAACCGGACCCAAGACCATCGTCATGCTCTTTCCTTCCTTCTTAGGAGCAAACTCCACAAAACCGAACTCCGCAATCTCCTCCGAAAGTTTCATCAACAATCGGTAGCCCATCTCTGGACGAGTCTGCTCTCTTCCCTTGAATTGAACGGTTACCTTCACCTTGTCTCCGCCTTTGAGGAAGCGCTCTATGTGAGCTTTCTTCGTCTCATAGTCATGAGGCTCAATCTTCAATCCAAAACGAATCTCTTTGACCACTATGTGGGTCTGGTTCTGCCTGGCTTCCCGCGCCTTCTGTGCGATCTCGTACTTATACTTTCCGAAATCCATGATCTTGCAAACGGGTGGCTTGGCATCCGGTGAAATTTCGACGAGATCGAGGCCTACCTCTTCTGCCATTTCAAGGGCAATTGAAGTAGTGACGATTCCGACTTGCTCACCAGAAAAACCAATCAGACGAACTTCCGAGGCTCGGATCCGATCGTTGATTCTTTGTTCAGCGCTGATAACTCTTCCTCTCAAGAAAAAAAATAGAATTTCGCAAGGAGAGATGAGTCGCACAAAAATAGACCCACCATTGAGGTGAGCAGGTTCTTGACCAATCAGCCGAGGCCGATGAGGTGGGAGCGACAAACTCCACTTGATGGCCCAAGGATACCCCGAGGCAAGGAAAAGGACGAAATCGGTCGATTAGCCCCCGACGGCGTGTACTCCCCCGTCTACATGGATGATCTCACCAGTGGTCTTAGGGAACCAATCTGAGAGCAGCGCGATAGCTCCGCGGGCGGCAGGCTCAGGATCGCCGAAATCCCAGGTCAAGGGCGAACGAGAGTTCCATACATTTTCAAACTCTTCAAAACCGGGGATCGATTTCGCAGCGATTGTGGTGATTGGACCGGCTGCAATCAGATTGACTCGAATATTCTCTTTGCCCAGATCTCGAGCTAAATAGCGGTTCGCGGATTCAAGACCGGCCTTGGCTACGCCCATCCAGTCATATTTTGGCCAGGCCACGGTGGCATCGAAGGTCAATCCCACAATGCTTGCTCCTGAAGCTGGGTAGAGATCTCTGACGGCAACCGCAAGTGACTTATAGGAAAAGGTTGAAGTGTGCACCGCGATCGCGACATCTTCCCATTCGGTATTGAGAAAGTTTCCGCCTAGTGCAGCCTGCGGCGCAAAGCCGATCGAATGAACGACGCCGTCGAGATGAGGGAGGTGCTTCTTCACTTCAGACGAGAGCGCTGCAAGGTGTTCGGGGTTAGTTACATCGAGTTCAATAACCGGTGCGGGATGAGGCAGACGTCCAGCGATACGAGTGGTCAAACTCAGCCCCCGACCAAAACCAGTTAATACGACGTTGGCTCCCTCTTCTTGCGCCAACTTGGCGATATGGAATGCGATTGAACCATCTGTCAGAACTCCCGTTACCAAGATGTTCTTTCCGGTTAGTAGTGCCATTAGTGACCCATTCCCATTCCTCCGTCGACCGGAATTAGCGCACCGGTAATGTAACTCGCTTCTGGTGAGGCGATAAATTTAACAACTGCAGCAACTTCACTGGGGGTACAAAAACGCCCCAATGGGATTGCCGCTACATATTTCTCACGCAAGGTATCGCCGAGTTCTGCAGTCATATCCGTTTCTACAAAACCTGGTGCAATGACATTGAATGTCAGCCCCCGAGAGCCATACTCGCGCGCTAACGCTCTTGCCATACCAATAAGACCACTCTTTGTAGCGGCATAGTTGACCTGACCAGCAGAACCTAGCATTCCAACTACCGATCCAATGAATATGACCCGACCACTGCGCTTTTTCATCATCGGAGAGATCGCCCGCTGTGCACTTCTAAAAGCCCCCGTCAGGTTGGTTTCAACAACTGCGGTGAAATCCTCATCGCTCATGCGCATGGTCAGTCCATCGCGAGTTATGCCCGCGTTTGCGACAAGAACATCAACCGAACCGTACTTCTCTTCAATCTGAGTGAACGCCTCCTTGACGCTCTCCTGGGAGGTGACATCCATCTGGACGCCTACCAATCCTTCAGGAGCTTCTCCCGATCGATAAGAGACGATTACCAAATCTCCATCAGCCGCGAAGGCCCTAGCAATGGAGAGTCCGATCCCTCGATTACCACCTGTTACAAATACGATCCGAGGGGCATTCTGCGTTTGCGTCATGAGAGCAGATTAACCACTACTCATGCGTACTTAAAAGAGGCGCGAAGGGAATCGCTGCCATAGGCTTATCTGGTGCTCCGCAGAAATCATCGATCGCCGCAAAAAGCAGCTGCAATCGTGATAACCAACGCTCAGGAGGCGCTTTCGCAAGAACAGCGCGGTAGACAACGTCGATATTTCGTTTCGATGATGGTGAGAACTGCATGCTTTATATCAACCATATTTCTGCCAAATCCTTACCGCTGGTTTGCAATGGCAGGGGCGGTCTTTCTGCCCTACATCGCCGTGGTCATCGCCAATGCCGGACGCGAGACGATCACGGGAAAGAACGCCATTATGAATAACCAGCGCCGTCAAATTACCGAAGGTTAAAGCGCGGTATTAAGAACCTGACGTTGATAGAGATCGAAGTAAAGGCCGTGCAATCCAACGAGATATTCGTGAGTTCCGCGCTCCACAACTCGACCCGATTCCAGAACTAAAATTTGGTCCGCTTTTTGGATCGTGGACAACCTATGCGCGATCACGATGCTGGTCCGTCCCTTAAGGGCTACCTCAAGAGCAGATTGAACAAGCGCCTCGTTCTCTGAATCTAAATGGGCTGTGGCTTCATCGAGAATGACGATACTTGGAGCTTTGAGAAGAAGACGCGCAATGGCAAGCCGTTGCTTTTCACCGCCACTTAATCGGTGCCCACGCTCTCCCACAACGGTATCCAAGCCGTTTGGCAGAGTTTCGATAAAAGCCCAGATCTGCGCTGCTTCACAAGCACTTTGAATTTCTGCCATCGTCGCATCGGACTTGGCGTAACGTAAGTTCGCCTCGATGGTGTCATGGAACATGTGAGAATCTTGCGTAACGACTCCGATTTCATTGCGCAAAGAGTTCAATGTAATTTCTCGGATATCTACGCCATCTACCTTGATCGAGCCGTGCGTGACATCATAAAGTCTAGGAACAAGCCCCGAAATCGTGCTCTTGCCCGCGCCTGATGGACCCACAATCGCGGTAAAGGTTCCTGGCTCACAGATGAATGAAATGTCTTGCAGCACTATGCCGGAATCGACCATCTCCTTCTTCGCTGCTAGCTCCAATGAGGCGAGTGAAATTTCGCTTGCCTTGGGATAGGCGAATTGAACGTGATCAAATTCAATTGCGGGGCGAG
>CAIUIT010000115.1 GCA_903899375.1 uncultured Actinomycetes bacterium | reverse complement strand
GCCATCTTGCGATTGCTGGTGGGTAAGCCGTAGCGAGAGCTAATGAGCTTGATTTTGGCGAGTAAATTACCGTGACGTCCAATAGAAAGTGCATCCCATCGATCGAGGAATTCTTTGCTGATTCGATCGCGAACTTCTCCCGATGCAACCGCAATCTTGAAGGGGCGAGTGTTGGACCAACTTGGGGCCGTCATCGCATCTACTAAAAGTTGATCGAGGATTTCTTGGGGGACGGGTTTATCCCTTATGAAATCTCTCGTGCTACGTCGTGACGCCAAAAATTCGGAAACCGCATGAGCATCTAAATTACTTTTATGGGAGGGCATGAACTGTGTATTCCTTAACTTGGTTGTTATTGGTGCGTGTAGACCACAATTCCTGCGGCTATAAATTGAAGAATAAATGCTGCGGCGGTGAGCGCATGGAAGAACTCGTGGAATCCAAACCAGGTTCTAGAGAAATTTGGTTTTTTGAGTCCGTACACAATGCCGCCGAGCGAATAGCAGAGGCCTCCGAGAGTGATGAGGATGAATACTGCGACGCCACCATGTTGCCAGAATTCCGGTAAGAAGAAGACGGCAGCCCAACCGAGTATTAGATAGAGAGGCACGTATAACCAACGAGGAGCGTTGAGCCAAAGTACGCGCATAAGAGAGGTAAGGATCGCTCCACCCCAGACGACCGCCAGAAGAACGATGGCCTGGCCTTTATCGAGCAAGAAGATCGCGAAGGGGGTATATGTTCCAGCGATCAGGACGGTGATATTGGCATGGTCGATCCGACGCCAGACCTCTTTGGTCTTGGGTTTCCAGCCCACGCGGTGATAGAGGGCACTTCCGGTAAAAAGGGTCACTGCGGCGAGGGTAAAGATGCCTAAAGCGATCCTGCCGCGGAGTTTGTCGGCCAGGGCGACGAGAATTAGTCCAGCCACCAGCGAGACTGGGCTCATAATGAGGTGAATTAGGCCCCGCAGGCGCGGTTTTTCCGCTGCCGGAGGCTTATCAAGAAGCTGACTCATCAGACCAGCCTACGCCGATATGGCAAAAAAAGGGGTTCGGCGTGTCGAGGTCATGGCGGGGGAGAGCAGGTCTATAAGGGGCTCGTTTTGACCTTTTTGGGCTTGGCAAGATACCTTTCTCCTCTGCTCCTTTGAAGAATCGAGCTACCTCCGCTGCGCATTTTTTGCACAGCAATCGTACGAAGTTGGGCAACACACCCGACCGCGTGGGTCGGAGAGTAGAGCGTGAATACAAGGGAACAACGCAGTAAAAATGATTAATAAAAAGTAGTAATTAATTACGAACTGGAGACCGAAGTGCCAACAATTCAACAGCTGGTCCGTAAGGGTCGCGCTGAGAAGTCATCAAAGACAAGCACTCCTGCACTTAAGGGGAGCCCGCAACGTCGTGGTGTCTGTACTCGCGTTTACACAACAACCCCAAAGAAGCCGAACTCAGCGCTTCGTAAGGTTGCACGTGTTCGTCTGACTAGTGGCATGGAAGTAACTGCATATATTCCTGGTGAAGGACATAACTTGCAGGAGCACTCCATCGTTCTCGTTCGTGGTGGTCGTGTAAAAGATCTTCCAGGTGTTCGCTACAAAATTATTCGCGGATCACTTGATACCCAAGGTGTAAAGAACCGTAAGCAGTCACGTAGCCGCTACGGTGCCAAGAGAGAGAAGAAGGCCTCCTAATGCCACGTAAAGGTCCCGTCACCAAGAATGCAGTAGTTCCAGATCCTGTTTACGATTCTCCAGTCGTTACACAGTTGATCAACCGCGTATTACGTCATGGCAAGCGTTCAACAGCCGAGAGCATTGTTTATGCAGCTCTTGAAGGTGTTCGCGCAAAGACAAATGGTGTTGATCCACTTATCACTCTTAAGCGCGCCCTTGATAACATCAAGCCTGCAGTAGAAGTTCGCTCCCGCCGTGTTGGTGGAGCTACCTATCAGGTCCCAATTGAGGTTAAAGCAGCTCGTTCTTCAACTCTAGGACTTCGCTGGTTAGTTGATTACTCACGCTCCCGTCGCGAGAAGTCAATGTCCGAGCGCCTTACAAATGAATTAGTTGACGCTAGCAACGGCCTTGGTGCTGCTGTAAAGCGTCGCGAAGACACTCACAAAATGGCTGAAGCCAACAAGGCTTTCGCGCATTACCGCTGGTAATCGCTGAAGATTAATTAAGAACACACGAGATAAATAGGAATTAAGGGGATCAATTAAGTGGCCGTAGAGACAGCAATCGACCTAGCCAAGGTTCGCAACATTGGAATCATGGCTCACATCGACGCGGGCAAAACCACGACTACTGAGCGCATCCTTTTCTACACCGGTATCAATTACAAGATCGGTGAAGTTCACGATGGCGGCGCCACCATGGACTGGATGGAGCAAGAGCAAGAGCGCGGAATTACGATCACTTCTGCTGCCACCACATGTATGTGGAAGGGCAACCTGATCAACATTATTGATACACCAGGACACGTTGACTTCACTGTTGAAGTAGAGCGTTCATTGCGCGTACTCGATGGCGCTGTCTGCGTATTCGATGGCGTAGCGGGCGTGGAGCCACAGTCTGAGACTGTCTGGCGCCAGGCTGACCGTTACAACGTTCCTCGCATCTGTTTCGTCAACAAGCTTGACCGTACAGGTGCTTCTTTCGAGCGTTGTGTCGAGATGATCGGTTCACGCCTCAATGCAATTGCACTCGTACTTCAGATTCCAATCGGAATCGAAGGCGGATTCATTGGAGTCGTCGATCTCATTGCGATGAAGGCACTTACCTGGCACGGAGAAACCCAAAAGGGTGAGGATTACACCATTGAAGAGATTCCAGCTGATCTCGTCGAAAAGGCAAAGCAAGCTCGCCACGACATGATCGAAACTCTGGCAGATGCTGATGATGAAGTTATGGAGAAGTACCTCGAAGGCGTAGAGCTTTCAGAGGACGAGATCATTGCTGCCATTCGTCGCGCAACACTTGCTGACAAGTTGACACCTGTTCTCACCGGTTCTGCATTCAAGAACAAGGGCGTTCAGCCAATGCTTGATGCTGTTAACCGTTACCTCCCAAGCCCCCTTGATATCAAGGCAATCGTTGGTCACAAGTACAGCAACGTTGAAGAAGAAGATTCTCGTCAACCATCTGAGTCAGAGCCTTTCTCAGCTCTCGCATTCAAGATCATGACGGATCCTCATCTTGGAAAACTAACTTTCGTGCGCATCTACTCTGGTCGCCTAGAGACTGGTTCATCAGTTCTCAACGCAACAACCGGAAAGAAAGAGCGCATCGGCAAGATCTATCAGATGCACGCTAACAAGCGTGAAGAGAAAGACCACGCTGGAGCAGGAATGATCATCGCTGTTATGGGTCTCAAGGACACCACAACCGGTAACACTCTCTGCGATCCAGATAAGCCAATCATTCTTGAATCGATGGACTTCCCAGATCCCGTTATCTCGGTTGCTATTGAGCCAAAGACCAAGGCTGACCAAGAGAAGCTCGGTATTGCTATTCAGCGTTTGGCTGAAGAAGATCCAACCTTCCACGTCGAGTCTGATGAAGAGACCGGCCAGACAATCATCTCTGGTATGGGCGAACTTCACCTAGAAATTCTCGTTGACCGTATGCGTCGCGAGTTCAAGGTTGAGGCAAACGTCGGTAAGCCACAAGTTGCTTATCGCGAAACTCTTAAGAAGGCCGTTCCTCGCCACGACTACACCCACAAGAAGCAATCTGGTGGTTCTGGTCAGTTCGCAAAGATTCAGATCGCACTTGCTCCACTTGTTGGCGCTACAGATAAGCATTACGAGTTCATTAACAAGGTCACCGGTGGACGTATTCCTCGCGAAT
>CAIUIT010000114.1 GCA_903899375.1 uncultured Actinomycetes bacterium | reverse complement strand
GTCTGCCTGCGCCGCTTATCTGTAGTGCTTCCACTCCTATTAGCCAGAGAAAAGTGCTCCATAGGCACCAGTAGGTACCACTGGGTTTTTAGGTTTCTGAAAGTTGACTCGTTCATATTTCGCCCCTTGTTTTGGGCGGAGATCTGGATCACCAATATTCGGCCACATCGACATCGCGCGCTCCGCTTGGGCGGTAATTGTTAATGATGGATTTACACCTAAGTTCGCAGTCACGCTTGAGCCGTCGACAATATGCAGGGTGGGGTAGTTCCACACTCGGTGATAGGGATCAATAACGCCGCCATCCGGTGAGTCGCTGATCACACACCCTCCGACAAAATGTGCCGTGAATGGCGCCCCGATTAAGTCACCAATATGGCCACCCGCTATTCCTCCACGTTTTGCAGCGATCCTTTGCACGACTTCATTAGCCGCGGGGATATAGGTTGCATTGGGTCTATTGGAATCATTTTTAGAGGTTAGGCGCCACCCAAATATGGACTTCTTGCCAGAAACCGAGAGTGATGAATCAACATTTTGCATCACGAGAGCAATCACAGTGCGCTGGCTCCATCGCCGTACATTGATAAATCGTAAGATCAAACCCGGATGGCGAAGCATGATCGAACGCCATTGGTGGCGGCGTTCTCGTGGTTTCTCGCCAGCGGTCAAGGCGGTCTGGAGTAGTCCCATCAAATTACTGCCAACGCCGTACCGCACCGGCTCTACATGGGTGTGCTCATCTGGAAAGAAAGAAGATGTGATGGCTGGACCTTGGCTGTAATCAGTATCGATGTTGGGCATCAGCGCCCCTGTTAACGACTCGCTATTTGTCCGAGAAAGTTTGCCAAGTGTCGAAGACAAGTTAGGAAGCACATTGCCCTGCTTCATTGCGTGCAATAGTTTCTGGGAATTAAATGTCCCAGCAGCAACGATTACCTGGCGCGCGGTAAATACCCGATTCCTACCAATCCATGCACCACTGCTCTTGGCCGTAACGCGCCAGCTGTGATCGGGCTGCTCCTCAATCTTTGTCACTGTATGTTCAGGAAATACTTGCGCGCCTGCGCCTTCGGCCAAACCCAGATAATTCTTAGGCAAGGTGTTCTTCGCATTTTCTCTACAACCCGACATGCAACCACCACATTGCTTACATCCACTACGTTCCGGACCTTTTCCACCAAAGTATGGATCTTTTGAAGTAACGCCAGCACCTTCTCCAAAATATATTCCTAGCGGAGCTAATTTAAAGGTGTGACCTACTCCCATCTCAACAGCGGCATCTTTCATCGCACGATCCGATGGCGAGAAAAATGGGTTATCAACTACCCCCAACATTCGCGCTGCCTGGTCGTACCAAGGCGCTAACTCAGCTTTCCAATCGGTGATGTGACCCCACTGCTTGTCTGCAAAGTAGCTATCTGGGGGTACGTAGAGGGTGTTGGCATAGACAAGAGATCCGCCACCTACGCCGGCACCGGCCAGTACCAGGACATCAGGCAGTACGTGAATTCTCTGAATTCCCTTCAACCCTAATTTTGGAAAGAAGAGAAATTTATTTATGCGCCAAGATGTCTTCGGAAAGTCCTTATCCTCGAATCTGCGC
>CAIUIT010000113.1 GCA_903899375.1 uncultured Actinomycetes bacterium | reverse complement strand
GGATACAAAGAAGTTCCTTTGCACCGGTGTTATCCGCGACACGAAGTCTGGATTCTTGTTGAATCATTTTTCGATACCCCTTACTTAGCCTTCTCGAGGATCTCGACTACACGCCAACGCTTAGTTGCCGAAAGTGGACGAGTTTCCATGAGTAGTACGCGATCGCCAACGCCAGCTGTGTTGTTCTCGTCATGCGCCTTCAACTTGTGAGAGCGGGTCATGACCTTTGAATACACGGCATGCTTGGTTTGACTTTGAATAGCGACGACGACGGTCTTATCCATCTTGTCGCTAGTAACAATTCCTTCACGAGTCTTGCGGAAACCGCGCTCGTTATTTAGCTCGCTCACGCTGCGCCTCCGATTCCGAGCTCACGCTCACGCAAGATTGTGTAAATACGCGCAATCTCTTTACGGACCATAGTCAAACGACCATGGCTTTCAAGTTGACCTGTAGCTGCTTGGAAGCGAAGGTTGAATAGCTCTTCCTTCGATTCGCGAAGCTTGATCGCTAGCTCGTCTGTGGAGAGCGCACGAAGCTGCTCTGCTGTCACGATGTTAGACATTAGAACTCCTCCCGACGTACTACACGGCACTTCATTGGCAACTTGTGAATCGCACGAGTCATTGCCTCGGTTGCGACCTCTTCTGTAACTCCAGAAATTTCAAACATAACGCGTCCTGGCTTTACGTTTGCAATCCACCACTCAGGTGAACCCTTACCGGAACCCATTCGGGTTTCAGCAGGCTTCTTGGTAAGTGGGCGATCTGGATAAATGTTGATCCAAACCTTTCCACCACGCTTGATGTGACGGGTCATTGCAATACGCGCTGCCTCAATCTGGCGGTTTGTTACGTATGCAGGCTCAAGAGCTTGGATACCAAAGTCACCAAATGAAACGACGGTGCCACCCTTAGACATACCAGCCCGCTTTGGGTGGTGCTGCTTACGGTGTTTTACGCGACGTGGAATTAACATTATTCAGCCGCTCCTTCCGCTGCTGGTGCTGCCTCAGTTACAACTGCGGCTGCAACAGGTGCAGTTTCAACTGCTGCGCGAGAAGCTGGTGTTGAAGATGTTACTTCGCCACGAGGTGTGCGCTGTTGACGGTTAGCTGGACGACTTGGCTTTGGAGCGCGGGCAAGAGCAAGTGCTGATGCAGCGCGTTCTGCGCGGGATTCGATAACTTCACCCTTGTAGATCCAAACCTTTACGCCTAGACGACCAAATGTTGTAGCGGCCTCATAGAAACCGTAATCAATATCGGCGCGAAGTGTGTGAAGAGGTACGCGACCTTCGCGGTAGAACTCTGAGCGAGCAATTTCTGCTCCGCCAAGACGTCCACCACATTGAACGCGGATACCTTGCGCGCCAGCTTTAAGGGCTGACTGCATTGACTTACGCATAGCGCGACGGAAAGAGACACGAGCAGAGAGTTGCTCTGCAATTCCCTGAGCAACGAGTTGAGCATCAATCTCAGGGTTCTTAACCTCGAGGATGTTGAGCTGAACCTGCTTGCCGGTGAGCTTCTCTAGATCCTGACGGATGCGATCAGCTTCAGTTCCGCGACGGCCGATGACGATACCTGGGCGTGCTGTATAGAGATCGATACGAACACGCTCGCGTGTGCGCTCGATTTCAATACGTGAAACGCCTGCGCGCTCCATGCCCTTGCTCATCATGCGACGGATCTCGATATCTTCCTTCACATAATCCTTGTAAAGCTTGTCTGCATACCAACGAGATTTGAACTCTGTTGTGATGCCCAGACGGAAGCCGTGTGGATT
>CAIUIT010000112.1 GCA_903899375.1 uncultured Actinomycetes bacterium | reverse complement strand
TTACCCGAAACCCGACTGGTTTGCGTCGCGCCCTTGAAGTACTGGCAGCTGATAGCACTGTTGTGCATCAAAAATCTACGGCCGTTGCACATATATGGATCGAATCGCCTCTCGATGACAGCAAGACTTCGAAATTGTTTTCGACTCACCCACCATTAGCAACGAGAATTGCAACTCTGCGCGCGATGGAAGGAATTTCCTAGTGCGTAAGTCAAGCCTTCTTCTCGTTGTAGCAGTTGGCCTAGTTTTTATTGCGCCTAGTTATGCGGTAGCCACGCCACCCCTTACAGGGCATGCTGCCAGAGCTGGTGGAACTATTTTTGATGTTCCGATTCCGTCCTCACTTCTGTCCATCCCTTTAACAGATGCAAACGGTAAGACATTTACCCTCGCCTCCCTAAAAGGTAAAACCGTTGTGCTGACGGATTTCCTATCGCTCTGCAATGAAATTTGTCCCATGACGAGCGTTAATATGCGTGAGATAGGCGATGCCATTTCACAAGCCAAGCTCGCCAGCTCGATTATGAGTCTGGAACTGACGGTTGATCCAAAGCGCGATACGCCCGCTCGACTTAAGAGTTATCAAGCACTATTTAACGATTCACATTGGACGCTCGCAACTGGCTCAGCATCCGGAGTTAACTCTCTATGGTCTTGGTTTGGTGTTTATTCACAGGTCGTGAAGTCTGACAGCGGCGTTATTGACTGGATGACCGGAAAACAGATCACCTACGACGTCAATCATGCCGATGTAATTGTGATTATTGGACCAAACCTACATTGGCGCTGGCTCGATTTAGGCTCCCCAGCCGTAACAAACCCAAAAGCTAAAAACATAGTTCCAACCAAGCTCTACAGCTATCTATCAAGTGGTGGAAAAACTAATTTGATAACTCCGCAACAACCCTTCTGGACGACAGGCGCTGTTTATGGGGCGCTCAAGGAGATCTTCCAGATAAAGATAGGGAAGTAATGCGCAAGAATTGTATAGCCCTGTTGGTTTCTATCTTCTTGGTAAGCAGTGCTTCGATTGCTTCAGCTCATACCGTCCTAATATCTTCAAACCCAAACAAGGGCTCAATTGTTAAGGCGCTGCCTTCAAAAATAACTCTGAAATTTGCTGACCCTCTTCTCACTCTTGGGAAGCGAGCTATAAATAATGTAGTGGTTACAAGCCCAAACAATTCCTTAGTGACAACGGGAGTGAATATTGTAAAAGGGGCTCTTCTTACCGCCCCACTAAAAAATAGAGCAGCGATAATGGGTACTTATAAAGTCAGCTACAGAGTTTCAGCCCAAGATGGTCACATCGTGACAGGATCATTTACCTTCAAGCTTCAGAATTAATTGGGAAGTGCAGGGTAAAGGTCGAACCCTTACCTATTTCAGAGTCGACACTCACGGTGCCACTATGCGCCTTCATAACGGCATCAACGATCGATAAACCAAGCCCACTACCTTCACCGGCATGGCGCGCCCGGGATGGGTCAACTCGGAAGAAGCGCTCGAAGATTCGTATCTGATCACTCTCAGATAGCCCTGGTCCAGAGTCCTTTACAGCAATAGTAGTTTCGATTTCGTTTGTAGCCGCTGAAACCTTAATGAGAGTTCCGCTAGGTGTGTGAGTGCGGGCATTTGCCAGCAAGTTTCCTAAAGCCTGATGGATTCTCTTGGTGTCCCCAAGTACATAGAGATCTGCCGGTACATCAACTTCAATAGGATGATCAGGGCCGGCGGCGAGAGCAGATGCAACGCTCTCTTCAATGAGGTGGGTGAGATCAACAGGTTCGAGAGTATGCGGCCTTGCTTCATCCATACGTGCCAGCAGCAGCAAATCCTCCACAAGTGATCCCATGCGGATCGACTCTTTCTCAATCCTTCCTACTAATTCCTTGGTCTTTTCTTCGCCAGTAACCGCACCTTGACGGTGCAGTTCCGCGAAGCCTCGAATCGCAGTGAGCGGAGTTCGAAGTTCATGAGATGCATCCGCGACAAAGCGACGCAGCTTAGATTCAGATTCATTCTTTTGCTGGAAGGATTCTTCAATTCTTCCCAACATGGTGTTGAGCGATTTGGTAAGGCGCCCTATTTCAGTTGCAGGATGGATCTCTGGTAGACGAGCGGAGAGATCGCCACCGGCGATGGCGGCCGCAATTACTTCAACTTCAAGGAGCGGCTTAAGGCTCAAGGTGATCAACCAACGCGAGATCAAGCCAATTAAGAGCAGAACCGCAAGGCTTATCAAGAGAAATAGGAAACTTAGCTCTTGAAGAGTTCTTTCAACGCTTGTTAATGAAACAGCAATCACAACCGAACCCAAATTAGAAGGCAGAACGTATGCGACAGCTCGAGTTGAAGTCCGCGGATTTTCAGTGTGAACTGTAAATGCCTTGCCTTTGGTGGCTGCGACTTGAGCAAGTGTCATTCTACTAAAAGTTGCTTGCGAGCCTCCGGTAGAAATATCTCCACCTACCTGACCCAAGATCTCACCGCTCGGATCGAGAAGAGTTAATGAGGTTGCGGTTGGAACTCCACGAAGTGGGCTCATTGCTCGGAAGGGGGTAGCCGTCCCAGAACCACTGGTGCCATCATCGCCATTAGGTGCAATTCCAGCTCGAACTAACCTTGATAAGGTTGAATTTGCGACGCTAGCAAGTTGGCTATCAACCTGACGAATAAGAAATCCACGGAGCTCGGCATTTGCTGCAAAATCAGAGGCACCAATTCCAATCGCAGCAACAACAACGGTCGCGAGCAACAATCGGTTGCGCAGGCTCCATTGCCTAAAGCCGGGGACTTCCTTCTTCATTGAAGAATTATCTTAGTTTCCAGCAGGAATACGCATTCGGTAGCCGACGCCACGCACAGTATGAATAAGAGCAGGCTCATAAATGTCGATCTTCTTGCGGAGGTAAGAGATATAAGTTTCAACGATTCCAGCATCGCCACGGAAGTCGTATTGCCATACGTGATCGAGGATTTGAGACTTACTAACAACGCGGTCGGCGTTGATCATCAAATAGCGCAAGAGCAGGAACTCGGTAGGTGAGAGGTCGATCAAGTGTCCAGCACGACGAACTTCGTGAGTTGCCTCATCGAGCTCAAGATCTGCGAAGCGAACTTTCTCTTCATCAACGGTTGCTTCAACTGCTCCGATCCGACGTAGCAGAGCGCGCAGGCGAGCGACCAACTCTTCAAGAGAGAAAGGTTTTGTTACATAGTCATCGCCACCTATGGTCAGACCAGCGATCTTGTCATCGACAGTATCTTTGGCGGTAAGAAAGAGGACGCCGACGCTGTGACCTTCAGAGCGGAGTTGGCGGCAGACTTCAAAGCCATCTTGGTCTGGCAACATCACATCAAGGATAAGTGCGTGAGGTTTAAATTCTTCAGCGATAGTGAGGGCCTGTGATCCTGTGGCGGCGGTGCGGACATCAAAGCCGACAAAACGTAGGCTGGTCGCAATAAGTTCGCTGATTGAACTCTCATCATCGACCACGAGAATTCTCTGTAAATTGCTGGTATGAGTATCTGCCACGGTAACTCTCTCTTTTAGTGCGGTCATGTCCTGATCCTCCACATATGCGCTTCTGGCTCCCCAATGAGGGGCACAGGAGAGAGGATTCTCTCATTCGCTGGGGATTTCCTGAGAAATAGCAGAAGTTTTCCACAGGGTTTATCCACGGTGTGGAGAATTACAGGGGTGTAATTAAAAGAGTTGAATTAGCGCCATTTTGTCGCGAGGGTGAAACCCCCAGCGATAAAACCAAAGCCAATAACCATATTCCAGGCCCCAAGATGCGGGATCGGATATGAGGTGTTGCTGACGTAGTAAATCACGATCCAAACCAAGCCTGCAAGGAAGCCGGCGAGCATGAGGGGCGCGAGCCATTTTGGGCTCTCCGTAGGAAGTGGAGCTTTCTGGGCTACCTCATCCGGAATATAGACCGGATCCTTCTTGCGACTGTGCGATTTAGGCATGGGTAAACGGTACACCAATATTAAAAATGTCACGATCATTACAGTCGGTAGCCTTACCCCATGACCAGAGTGCTCGTCGTCGATAATTACGATTCATTTGTCTACAACTTGGTCCAGTATTTGGGCCAATTGGGCGCTGAAGTAACTGTGCGCCGAAACGATCAGGTCGATTTCTCTACCCTAGAGAGCTTCGATGGAATTTTGATCTCCCCAGGTCCTGGAACTCCGGAGGCAGCAGGACAGAGCATTGAGCTCGTTAAGTACGCCGCAGCAAAGAAGATTCCACTTCTCGGAGTCTGTTTGGGTCATCAAGCCATTGGCGTTGCATTTGGAGCCACCGTATCTCGAGCTCCAGAGTTGTTGCATGGTAAAACTTCAAATGTTCACCACTTAAATAAAGGCTTCTTAGTGGATCTACCTTCGCCATTTATTGCAACGCGTTATCACTCACTCGCAATCGAGCCCTCAACAATTCCCGACGAGTTGGAAGTAACTGGGCAGACCGATTCTGGTGTGGTTATGTCGATCGAACATAAAACGCTTCCGATTTCTGGAGTTCAATTCCATCCCGAATCTGTGTTAACAGAGCATGGTCATCAGATGCTCGGCAATTGGTTAGAGCGGTGTGGAGATGATGGTGCACGCGCTCGCTCCGAAGGGCTCTCGCCGGTAGTAAATAGAGTGTGACGCTATTGCACTCTAATTAGTTGGCTGCGTATTTACAGTAATCGTAACTGCAGAACCAATAATTTGCGTTGTTCCTGCAGTCGGTGCTTGATCTAATACTATTTGTGCGGCTTGGGTTGCATCATATGCAGTTGCTGTACGAACCAAGAATCCTGCTTGTGTCAGAGTTGTGATCGCTTGGACTTCACTCAAGCCAACCAAGTTCGGTACCTGCAAACTTCCGCTAGCAATTTGAAGAACAACACCAGCACCGGCAGGCAAGATACTTCCTGGAGACGGATTGACTCCGAGCACGGTTCCGGGAGCTTGATTTGAATCTGTAGGAATTGTCTGCGCAACGAGTAAGCCTGCAGAAGTGAGTGCACTTCTCGCATCCGCAAGTGATAAGCCCACCAAGTTAATGGGGATTGATGTGTTTCCAGCACCGGTCGATTCCGTCAAAGTGATACTACTGCCCTGAATTACCTTTGCATCTGCAAGTGGGAGTTGACTTGAGATGCGACCCTTTGGAATCGATGAAGACGGTCCATCTTGGATATTGATTGTGAAGTCTGGCAGTAGCGCTCGCGCCTGTGCCTCGGTTAGGCCCACAACATTCGGAACTTGTAAGGTGGGGGTATTCGGATTTTTCACTTGGGTGTACAGCGTGGAACCGGCAATTAGTGCAACAGCGACCGCGACCCCACCGAGTAAGAAGAAGCGGCGCTTGGACTTGGTGCGCCTAATCTTGGTTGTCACTTGTTCCCCGCGCATGGCGCGCCGCAAATCTTCTAACATCGCCCCAGCATCTTGGTAGCGGTCACTTGGATCTTTATGAAGAGCGACTTGAATAATCGTCTCTAGATTTGGGTCGATATCAGGGTTGATATCGGATGGTGCGGGCAAGGGAGCTGAAACATGCTGGAATGCAATGGATACTGGGGTATCTCCAATAAATGGTGGTCTTCCCACTAGCAATTCATACATCAAACAGCCGACTGAATAGATATCACTTCGGGCATCTGCATATTCACCGGTGGCTTGCTCCGGGGACAAATATTGGGCTGTACCAACAACGTTCCAGGTATTTGTCATAGTGGCCCCGATATCGTCCAAAGCTCGGGCAATACCGAAATCCATCACCTTAACCTTGCCAGAATCGGTGATCATAATATTTCCCGGTTTGATATCTCTATGAATTATCCCCTGCGCATGGGAGTAATCAAGCGCCTCCAGAATTTCTGCGACGATCTCTACCGCTTCATCTTGTGAAATTTCGGCATCTGATTGCAGAACTTGGCGAAGGGTATGTCCCTTAACAAGTTCCATGACAATGTAAGAATTGGGACCATCTTCTCCAGAGTCAAAAACCGCAACAATTCCAGGATTATTTAAACCACCGGCAGCGAGAGCTTCCTTTTTAAAGCGGGCGATAAAGGCGGGGTCTCGCGCTAAATCACTGCGTAGAATCTTAACTGCAACCTTACGATGTAAACGCAAGTCTTCGGCGATGTAAACATCGGCCATGCCGCCGGTTCCAATCATGGCACCAATTTCATAGCGACTATTGAAAATCTTCTTGTTCATATGCTCGCTGCTCCAAGTAATTCGCTAGGTGATTCAACTTTTGTCTCGACGATCTCAGCCCAGATGATCGTGACATTATCTGGTGCACCTTTTCCAAGTACCGCCGCAATTAATTGATCAACGATTTCCGATGGATCGGATTTCTTAATGACATTCACAATTTCAAAATCTGATAAAACAGAACTCAGCCCATCACTGCAGAGCAGAAATTGATCCCCCACCTTTACCTCAAAAAGATTAAGTATTGGGTCGATACCAGAGTCACCGATCAAAGCTTGGGTTAGTAGCGATCTCTGAGGATGGTTAATTACTTCATCGGGGGTCAAGCGCCCCTGATCCAGCAACTCCTGCATGACTGTATGGTCGTAGCTCAACTGAACTAACTTCTTACCGTTCCATTGATAACACCGTGAATCACCAATGTGAAGGAGTTCAACGCGATCTCCGTTGAGGTGCAGGGCGGTAAGGGTTGTACCCATTCCCTGAAGGCTGCGATCATTGCTGGCGACCTCTGCAATCTCGTGATCAATCGAAAAGGAGATATTAAGAAGCAGATCCTCGCGCGATTCTGCATCTAACGCAGAATCATTTAATACATCGCTCAACTCTTTAACGGAGGTAATTGCAATTCTGGAGGCGACTTCACCGCCGGCGTGACCACCCATCCCATCGGCAACCGCTATCAAGCGGGGTGAAACGAGAGCTGAATCTTCGTTGCCATCTCTTATAAGGCCGAGCTCGCTACGAGCTACAACCTTGAAAGAGCGATTCATAGATTTAGCGTATCGGTGCTAACCTCTTATAAGTAAGCCCGAGTGGCGGAACGGCAGACGCGCACGATTCAGGTTCGTGTACTCGTAAGGGTGTAGGGGTTCAAATCCCCTCTCGGGCACTCATCTCACTTGGGTAGAGTTGACCAGTGAATACATATGCCTACCTGGGACCTTCAGGAACATTTACTGAGGCAGCCTTGATAGGCATTACCTCAGATTCAGATCAGCTGATTCCTTACTCCAACGTGACTGCCGCATTAGATGCCGTTCGCGAAGGTAGAGCAGAATTCGCCCTGGTTCCGATCGAAAATTCAGTTGAGGGGGTTGTTGCCCGAACCCTCGATGAATTGGCTAACGGCTCTGCCCTGGAGATCGTCGCAGAAACCACAATCCCAGTGAGTTTTGCATTGATGACCCTGCCCTCTAATGCGACTAAGCCAATCACCCGAATCGCTACCCACCCACATGCTGAGTCTCAGTGTCGAATATTTATAGCACGGGAATACCCCGGCGCAGAAGTGATCACCACACCCTCCACGGCAGCAGCTGCCGAGGGTTTAAAGGATGGCAATTGGGATGGCGCAATTGCAGCGAAGATTGCAGCCGATAAGTACGGTCTCGCGGTAATTGAAGAGAATATTGGTGACAACGATGCTGCCGTGACGCGCTTTGTCCTAGCCCGCAAACCTGGAGCGGTTCCAGCACCTACCGGGAGAGATCGAACATCCCTCGTTGCGTATATAGATATTGATCATGCTGGAGCGCTACTAGAGATACTGACTGAATTCGCAAAGAATGATGTGAACCTCTCTTTTATTCAGAGCCGCCCAACTGGCCGTGAATTGGGGCACTATCACTTCATCATTGATGTTGAGGGGCACCAGAGCGATGCAGCGGTCACCCGTTCAATTATTGGATTACGCTCAATCTGCGATGATATTCGAGTTCTAGGTTCATACCCTCGCGCGGCGAATAGGTAGGCTAATCCCGTGATTGATTTAAGAATACTTCGTGAAGATCCAGAACGAGTTCGCCAATCCCAAAAAGTGCGAGGCGAAAACGTTGAGATCGTTGACCAACTCATAATTTTAGATGATGCTCGCCGCTCTGCGATTACGACCTTTGAAACACTTAGAGCAGAGCAGAACGTACTTTCAAAATCAGTGGGCGCCGCTAAAGGTGAAGAAAAAAGTGCACTGCTAGAAAACGCGAAAGCTCTCTCAGCAAAGGTCAAGGAAGCAGATTCTGCTCGTGCCATTGCAGAAGCAGCTGCAGAAGCTGCTTTGCTGCAGATTCACAACTTGATTAGCCCACAAGCTCCAATAGGAGGAGAGGCTGACTTTGTTGTTCTCGAGCATGTTGGCACACCTCGTGATTTCTCTAGTGCAGGATTTGAACCGAAAGATCATGTAGAACTCGGGAAGATTCTAAAAGCTATTGATACAGAACGAGGAGCTAAGGTTGCAGGCTCACGCTCCTATTACTTAACAGGCGTGGGTGCGCTCTTAGAATTTGCACTCGTCAATTATGCGATTTCATCTGCAACAAAAGCAGGATTTATTCCTGTTATTCCGCCTGTCTTGGTCAACCCTCCAGCAATGGAAGGCACAGGATTCTTAGGTCAAGCGGCAGAGAATGTTTATCACTTGGAAGAAGATAATGTGTATTTGGTTGGTACTAGCGAGGTACCTCTGGCTGCGTATCACATGGATGAAGTCATTGATGGATTACCATTGCGCTACGCCGGATATTCAACATGTTTTCGCCGTGAAGCTGGTACCTACGGCAAAGATACCCGCGGCATCATCCGTGTTCATCAATTCGATAAGGTGGAAATGTTCATCTTCTGTGAACCAAAAGATGCACTCGCCGAACATCAGAAGTTATTGCAGTGGGAGAAAGACTTTTTGGATGCAATGGAGATCCCCTATCGTGTTATAGATGTTGCCTCTGGAGATCTTGGAGCCAGTGCCATTCGCAAATTCGATATTGAAGCCTGGATTCCTACGCAGAACGCTTATCGTGAAGTTACCAGCACATCTAACTGCACCGAATTTCAGGCTCGTCGCTTGAATATTCGATACCGTGACGGAGAAGCCACTAAGCCGGTCGCGACTCTTAACGGAACTCTTGTTGCGATTCCGCGCATGATCGTTGCAATTTTAGAAAATCATCAAGAAGCAGATGGTTCAGTCATTGTTCCCGTAGCTCTTCGTCCCTTCTTAGGAGTCGACCGATTACTTCCGACATAACCGGCAATAGACCTAAAGTCATTGCAACAGATTTAGATGGCACGATTGTCTCTTCATATGAACGGATCACCCCACGTACTGTCGAAGCCTTTACTGCCGCACGCGAAGCTGGTGTGGAAATCTTTTTCGTTACAGGAAGACCACCACGTTGGATGCGCGAGATCAAAGATACCTTTGGGTTTGGTAATGCAATCTGCGCTAACGGAGCGATGCATTACGATCTATTGAAAGAAGAAGTAATCGAAGAGTGGTTAATTCCGGTGGCGAATCAATTTGAATTTGTTAAACGAATGCGTACCGCCGTCCCATCAATCTCTTTTGCAACTGAATACGGAGATGATTTTCATCATGAGAGCGCATATATCCCACGTTGGGATGTCGGAATCGATAGAGCGCCAGTATTAAGAATCGAAGAAAAATTGCTAGAACCTGCGTTTAAAATGTTGGCGCGCTGCTCGGATTACGAACATACATCTGATGAGCTTTTGGAGATTGCGATTCGCGAGGTCGGAGATCTCGTGACGATTACGCATTCAAATGCTAATGAAGCGCTCTTAGAAATTTCTGCTCTTGGAGTGAGTAAAGGTGAAACACTCGCCAAGCTGACAGCACGCTTAGGTTTTACTTCAAAGGATGTTGTCTCATTCGGCGATAATCCCAATGACTTCTCAATGCTCTCGTGGGCAGATCGCTCCTGGGCTATGTCCGACGGGCACATCGATGCTCCAAAATATGCAAAGTTTGTTGCCGAACCCCACCATATGGATGGAGTCGCAATAGTGATAGAAGGGCTTCTCTCTTTACCCGAGTAAAAAAAGGCGATTTTGCCACTCCCTAGGTCTGCCACTAAGTTTGCCCACGGAGGGCTCGCATAGCGGCCGAGTGCACCGGTCTTGAAAACCGGCAAGGGAAACCTTCGTGGGTTCAAATCCCACGCCCTCCGCCAGATTCAACAGAAGTTCTTGGACTTGTGTGCGATTTCACGCCTAGAAGGTTGGACCTTGCCTAGCGCTAATCGGGCTCTGGGACGAAACTTCACCCATGGCAATTGATACCCCAGGCACCGGCGTCTTCTCACAAGGACGAGCGAAGTTATCTGCTCGTACGCTGCGCACCGACAAGTGGTGGCTCACCCCCTTCGTCACCTTTCTCGTGCTTTTCTCTTTTATTGTCTACGCGACCTTTCGTGCCTTTGAAAACGGAAAATACTTTGCCCAACCTTTGATCTCTCCTTTTTATTCCCCATGTCTCTCCACTGATTGCGTAAAAGATTCACCTTCCTTCGTCGGAACCATCTTCGGGACGTATCACATCTTCGGAATGACAGTCTCGCCTTCACTCTTCATATTGATCTTCCCGCTCGCATTTCGACTTACCTGCTATTACTACCGTAAGGCTTACTACCGTTCATTCTGGATGTCACCACCAGCGTGCGCAGTTGCTGAACCACATGCTAAGTACACAGGAGAGACGCGCGCTCCTCTTATTTTGCAGAATGGTCACCGTTACGCCTTCTATGCTGGACTTGTTCTCAATGTATTCCTCAGCATTGATGCAATCGGTGCCTTTAGAAATGAAAAAGGTCAATGGGGTCATATGTCTATTGGGACGTTGGTACTACTTGCCAACGCCACCTTCCTCTGGCTCTACTCGCTCTCATGCCATACCTGCCGCCACACCATTGGTGGGCGCCTACGTAACTTCTCAAAGCACCCCGTTCGTTACAAGTTGTGGACCTGGGTCTCTATCTTGAACCACAAACATCAGAATTTTGCGTGGATCTCTCTCTTTGGTGTCGCGCTCGCAGATCTCTATGTCCGCCAGGTTTCTGGTCACTCCATTCGCAACCTCTACTTCTTTTAAGGGCGCTGACCATGACTCAAAATATTGAACGCTATAAATATGACATCGTCGTTATTGGCGCTGGTGGCGCGGGGCTTCGTGCTGCAGTTGAAGCCCGTGAAGCTGGTCTCACAGTAGCGATCGTTTGTAAGTCACTATTCGGTAAGGCTCATACCGTTATGGCTGAAGGCGGCGCAGCGGCATCTATGGGTAATGTGAATGAAAAAGATAACTGGATGGTGCACTTTCGAGACACTATGCGCGGTGGCAAGTTCCTCAATCATTATCGGATGGCAGAGTTACATGCCAAAGAGGCTCCAGATCGCATCTGGGAGCTGGAAACTTGGGGCGCGCTCTTTGATCGCACTAAAGAGGGCAAGATTTCGCAGCGCAATTTCGGGGGCCATGAATATCCTCGTTTGGCGCACGTCGGCGATCGCACCGGTCTGGAATTAATTCGTACCATGCAGCAACGCATCGTTGCGCTGCAGCAGATAGATGCTCGTGAGACGGGTAATCCCGAAACGAATATACGAGTATTTGCTGAAGTAACAATTACTGAAATTCTCAAAGAAAATGGCAAAGTTGCAGGTGCCTACGGATACCGCCGCGAAAATGGCGTGGAAGTACTCTTTGAAGCCCCAGCCGTTGTTATCGCAACAGGTGGCGTTGGAAAGACGTTTAAGATCACCTCGAACTCTTGGGAGGGCACCGGCGATGGCCATGCGCTTGCACTTAAAGCGGGTGCCAATTTAGTTGATATGGAATTCTTGCAATTTCACCCAACAGGAATGGTCTGGCCGCTCTCGGTTAAAGGAATCCTCGTCACCGAATCTGTGCGCGGTGAAGGTGGAATCTTGACCAACAGCTTGGGCGAACGCTTTATGTTTAAGTACATTCCAGATGTTTTTAAGAATCAATATGCCGACAACGTCGAAGAGGCCGATCGTTGGTATATCGATCAGGATAACAACCGTCGCCCACCAGAACTTTTACCCCGCGACGAAGTAGCACGTGCGATCAACTCTGAAGTTAAAGCGGGACGCGGAACTGAGCATGGCGGAGTTTTCCTCGATGTCTCTAAGCGCCTATCTGCTGAAATTATTAAAAAGCGCCTTCCATCTATGTGGCACCAGTTCTACGAACTAGCTGGTGTAGATATCACTAAAGAGGCAATGGAAGTTGGTCCTACCTGCCACTATGTAATGGGTGGGGTTGAGGTTGATCCCGATACAGCTGCTGCCGTTGGAGTAGATGGCCTATTTGCCGCAGGTGAAGTTGCCGGCGGAATGCATGGCTCAAATCGTTTAGGAGGAAATTCACTCACTGATCTCTTGGTCTTTGGCCGCCGCGCTGGCATGGGCGCTGTCGCCTATGTGAAGTCACATGGAACAAATTCCGTTGCTGATTCGACCATTGAGAAGGCAGCAACAAGAATTGCAGCTCCTTTCACACGCACTGGCGGCGAAAATGCCTATTCACTTCACCAAGAGCTACAAGAGATTACACATAACTTGGTTGGAATTATTCGTACCAAAGCCGAACTTGCGGAGGCGATTGAAAAGATTGCCGATATCCGAAAGCGCAGCGCCAATATCTCAGTTACTGGTGATCGCATGTTCAACCCTGGATTCCACTTGGCATTCGATCTCGACAACATGTTGCTCGTCGCGGAAAGTACTGCGAAATCAGCGCTGCTTCGGGAAGAGTCTCGTGGTGGACATACTCGCGATGACTTCCCTGGGATGAATCCCACTTGGCGTCAGGTCAATCACATCTCCAGTTTTGATGGCATGAAGGTCAACATCAAAGCGCAACCACTACCTGTACTACCAAAAGAGCTCTTCGACCTCTTTGATGTTCACGAACTTGAGAAGTACATGACCCCGCAGGAAATTTCGAAAGGCGGATCAAACTAATGGCGCGCACACTTAAACTTCGTATTTGGCGCGGTAACGATGAGGATGGCGCCTTACAGGATGTCACTGTTGAGGGAAATAACGGCGAGGTAGTTCTCGACATCATCCATCGCGTTCAAGCAACTCAGTTGGGCGACTTAGCAGTTCGCTGGAATTGCAAAGCTGGTAAATGTGGCTCGTGCTCTATGGAGATCAACGGAAAACCCCGGCTAGCATGTATGACACAGATTTCTGCTTATGGGGATGATGAAGTAATTACCATTACCCCGCTTCGCGCATTCCCCGTTATCAAAGATCTCGTTACTGATGTTTCATTTAATTACAAGAAGGCGCTAGAAGTCCGGGCTTATGAACACCCAGTGGATCTCAAGCCGGGGGAAGCCCGCATGCAGCAGGTGGATGTCGAACGCTCACAGGAATTTCGAAAGTGTATTGAATGTTTCTTATGCCAAGACACCTGTCACGTTATCCGTGACCACGAAGAGAATAAGAAATCCTTCGCTGGCCCTAGATTCTTTATTCGTATCGCCGAACTAGATATGCACCCGCTCGATACGCTAAGAAACCGTAAACAGAGTGCGCAAACTGAGCACGGCCTTGGAATGTGCAACATCACCAAGTGTTGCACCGAGGTCTGCCCTGAACATATCCGAATTACAGACAACGCGATTATCCCGATGAAAGAGCGCGTTGTAGACGTTAAGTACGACCCACTTCGCTGGTTAGGCTCGGTTATCAGAAAGAGAGACGGTATCCTTTAGACATGAGGATATTTGTTCGTTGGGGAGTATT
The DNA here is from genome assembly GCA_903899375.1 of uncultured Actinomycetes bacterium. Classification (GTDB taxonomy): domain Bacteria; phylum Actinomycetota; class Actinomycetes; order Nanopelagicales; family Nanopelagicaceae; genus PALSA-747. Next base: position 12,466 of record CAIUIT010000112.1, on the reverse strand, counting down.
GGCCCTCGCAGTATGGGCATCCACAGGTTTAGTTCCAGGAATTAAGGTCCACGGAGGCGCATGGTCGTATCTCTTGGTTGCCCTTATTTTCTCTTTAATCAATACCTTCTTGGGCTCATTCCTTAAGTTGATGACCTTGCCTGCAGTCATTCTTAGCGCAGGACTCTTTTTGATTGTCATCAATGCCGCGATGCTGGAAGTGACGACGCATATCACCAAGAGACTGACAATCTCTTCTTTCTGGTCGGCGGTATTTGCCTCTGTCATCATCAGTTTGGTTTCGGGCGCAGGATCTCGCTTAACTTCCAAACGCAATTGGAAGTAAAGCAGCTCTCTGTCGTATCACTCGGCGGGATCCTAGGTTCTCTCGCTAGGTGGGGTGCATCATTACTCATCGTCAATCCAGGCTTTCCATGGGCCACACTTACCGTTAACTACATCGGTGCTGTTTTACTAACCGTAATTGTGATTTATTCCCGTCATCATGAGAATCCACGCTGGTGGTGGCGACCTGCTCTTGGAACGGGATTTTGTGGCGGGTTTACGACGTATTCAGCCTTTGCCGTCAAAATTGATCAAGATCTCAACTCCCATAACATTCATGGGCTTATTACATATGCGCTTGCTTCGCTTATCGGGACTTTTATCCTGGTCTTTGCCACGAACCAATTTCTCGATGCGCGCTGGTCAAGAAAATGAGAGTGCTGCTGATTTCGCTAGGAGCAGGAGTAGGTGCGCCACTTCGCTATTTCATCGATAAAAATATGCGTAAAGCACGAATCAATTTAATACCTTTAGAAACCCTTTTGATTAACGTCCTCGGTTCATTTATCCTCGGTATTACAGTCCATCGCTCCGCAAATATTGGATTTCTCTTTGGTACCGGATTTGCTGGAGCATTTACCACGTGGTCGGCTTTTGCTTTAGAAACTCATGACCTCTTTAAGTCGAGAAAGCATGCAGTCGCCTGGCGCTATCTCATCTTGACGCTTGTACTCGGAGTCGCAGCTGCGGCTGCAGGGAATGCAATCTAGCGAAGTAGGTTAGCGACCCACACTTCTACTTCATCGGGATGGCTGGGTAGAGCACGACTCAAAACTTGCACACCTGTCTTGGTAACTAATACATCGTCTTCGATGCGCACTCCAATGCCACGATATTCCGCTGGGAAAAGCAGATCATCAGCTTGAATATATAGACCAGGTTCAACGGTAAGCACCATGCCCTCTTCAAGTGGGCCATCGCGGTAGCTCTCCTTACGAGCCTGAGCGCAGTCATGAACATCCAACCCCAACATATGTCCAGTGCTATGTACGGTCCATCTACGGTGGAAACCAGCATATTCTTCCAGCGACTCCTCGGCGCTAACAGGGAGCACACCTAACTCTTCTAGTCCCTTAGCTAAGACAGCGCTCGCCGCATTATGAAAAGCGCTCCAAGGCGCTCCCGGTTTAACGGCTTCAATGCCCGCACGCTGAGCTGCATAAACTATGGAGTAGATCTTGCGCTGTGCTGGAGAGAATTTTCCATTGATAGGAATAGTCCTCGTAATGTCAGCCGTATACATCGATTCGACTTCGGCACCAGCATCTATGAGAATTAGATCTCCGGGAATAACATCTCCGTCGTTCTTCATCCAATGGAGAACGCAGGCATGTGAACCAGCCGCTGCGATCGTGTCATATCCAACCTCATTGCCTTCAAGGCGTGCTCTTCCGTTGAAAGCGGATTCAATGATTCGCTCACCACGCTTAACAGATATGGCTGCGGGAATGGCTTGAACCATGTCACTGAATCCGCGAATAGTTACATCTATCGCCCTTTGAATCTCTGCAATTTCGTAGCTATCTTTGATCAATCGTAACTCTGAAATATTAGCAAGTAACTTTGCCTCGCGCTTCTTACGAACCTTAACCAGTGAATCGACAACTGGATCTTCATGGTGAATAGCAAAAGTCTCGACATCGTCGTTAAGTAAATCAGGCAGATTATCGATGTGCTTAACCGAGATCCCATAGCGCGCTTCTGTCTCGGTGGCAGAGAGCCTGCGTCCGACCCAAAATTCACCGTGTCTGCGATCTGAGTGAAACTCATCGGTATCACGGGGAGAGCGGGGGTGAATAAAGAGGAGGGCTTCATGTCCTTGAGCAGTTGGCTCGAGTACTAAAACTGAATCGGGAACGCAGTCACTTGCAGAAATCCCAGTGAGGTAGGCAAAAGCGCTATGTACTCGGAATTTGTAATCAGTGTCATTGCTGCGAACCTTGAATGTTCCTGCAGGAATTACTAGTCGTACGCCAGGATAGAGCGCTGAAATCTTTGAGCGGCGAATAGCAGCGAACTTAACGACATTGGCAGATTTAACCCCTTGTAGAGAACTGTCGGCCCATCCGAGCGCCATAAATTCCATTAGCGCTTGACCCTTGGGAATGTCATGCGACTGGGTACCAGGTGCTCGATCTGGAATCTTGTTCACATTGCTAAGGATACTAGCCTTGGAGCATCTCGTTAACTATCCCAAATTGAGAAGTTGTAGCAGACGAGTTATTTCACTGGCAACCTCGGTGCGAGCAGAACCGATGTACTTGCGGGGATCCACCATCTTTGAATCATCCGCCAAGATGGATCTGACTGCGTCGGTAAAGACATGGTTAAGGTGGGTTGCAATATTGATTTTTCGCATTCCAGCACGAACAGCGCTCTGTAAATCCAGATCGCTCACACCGGATGAGCCGTGTAAGACCAAGGGAACGGGAACCACTGAGTGAATTTGAGCTATCAAGCCAAAATCTAACTCTGCGTCACGACTAGTCATTGCGTGAGAAGAGCCCACGGCTACCGCTAGCAGGTCGACCCCAGTCTCATCCACAAATGATTTGGCAGCGGCGGGACTAGTCCGAATGCCAGGAGCGTGAACTCCATCTTTGCCGCCAATCTCCCCTAGTTCTACCTCAATCGTTGCTCCATAGGAGTGTGCCAAGATGGTCATCTCTTGAGAAGTCTTCACATTTTCCGCAAAATCTAACTTGGATCCGTCGTACATGATGCTGTCATAGCCGAGGTCCAAAGCTCTGCGAATCAATTCAGTATCTTCGGCATGATCTAAGTGAACAGAGGTTGGAACAGTCGCAGCTGCCGCACATGCCAAAGTCGCTAGGGAGATAGGCTCAAGAGCCCCATGATATTTCACTGCATTCTGGCTAATTTGTAATATGACAGGAAGTTTTGCACTCTGTGCACCCGCAATAATCGCCTCAGCATGTTCTAGGAGAATGACGTTGAAAGCACCGACAGCGGTTCCTGATTTATTTGCACCTAGTACGATATCAAGCGATGACAATTTTTACACCAGCACTTTCCAATATTGTGGTTGCTTTTTCGGATATACCCTCGTCGGTGATAATAGTGTCGATCTGATCTCGAGTTCGTATCATTGCGAAAGCGCTACGCTCAAATTTTGAGGAATCGGTGACGATTATGACTCGCGCAGCGCGGGCTGCAATCTGTTGATTCACCCTCGCCTCGTCTTCGTGACGCGCAGTTGCACCCACATTCGGATCCAACCCTTCGACTCCTACAAAAGCAATATCAATGGCTACATCGTTGAGAAATTGTTCGGCATACGGTCCTGTTAACTCATAGGACTGCGGACGAGCTACTCCTCCAGTGACAACAATCTTAATATGATGGCGTACCGTTAATTCTGTGGCGATGTTGAGCGCATTGGTAACAATTGTGAGCGATGGGGGATCACCAGCAGAGCCAGGCGCAAAGGTTGGTGATTTGGCGAGAACACGGGCAATCTCAGTGGTAGTTGTTCCTCCATTGAGTCCAACAACCTGATGGCGCTGGACCATCTGTGCCGCAACGATAGCGATTCTCTTCTTCGCATCTTCTTGTCGAGCGATGCGATATGTGAGAGGAAACTTAAATGAACCTCCCGTTGCAACCGCTCCGCCATGTGTTCTATTGAGGAGTTGTTGCTCAGCTAAGGTATCGAAATCTCTACGAATTGTTGCAGAGGAAACATGTAAAGAGAGCGCCGTCTCATCAACTTCCAGGCTGCCCTGTCGTACCAAGAGCTCTAGGATCGCGTTGAGCCTAGATTGCCGGTTCATTTCACGCTACCAGCCGTAAGGCCGCTTACCAGGTACTTCTCAATCATCGCAAAGAGAATTACGACGGGAACGATAGCGATAAGCGAGCCCGCAAAGAGGTATTGCCATTGCACTTGGTACTGGCCTATCAATGATTCCAGCCCTACAGTGAGAGGTTGATGGGCCGGTGAACTTTCGATTGTCAACGCAATTACAAATTCGTTCCAAGCAGAGATAAAGGTGAAAATAAAGGCAGTCACCAAACCAGGTAGCGCGATCGGAAGAATAATTTGGCGCAGCGCCTGCATCCGCGTCGCGCCATCGATCCATGCTGCCTCTTCAATTTCGACAGGGATGCTGGCGAAGAAACTGGAGAGAATCCAGATAGAGAATGCCATATTAAAGGCGGCATAAACCAAGATGAGCGCCATCCAGGTATTTACGAGATGAAATCTGATGATCTCTCGGAATATTCCGATAATAAGTGAGGTGGGCGAGAACATCTGAGTAACCAAGACTAAGAGCAAGAATGCATTTCGCCCTTTAAATTTATTACGACCGACATAATAAGCCGCTGGTATCGCCAAGAGCAATACCAAGATGGTTGCTGAAAGCGATACCACGATACTCGTTCGTAAATATTGGGCCAAGGGAAGCTGTTTCCATATGGTGATGTAGTTGGACCATGTCCAATGTTGTGGGAGATAGGTAGTAGGTATCGAGAGAATCTCAGATTTGGATTTAACAGAGGTCACAATCATCTCTATATACGGAGCTAGAAAGATGAGAGCGATAGTCCAACCCGAGATTGTTAAAGTGACTTTTCGGCCTGTGACTTTCTTTCGTGGCTTCTTTTTCAGAAGAGTGGTCATTATGAGTCATCCCTCCAGCGCGAGACTTTGAGGAATAAGACAATAAAGATCAGAATAATTCCGAAGTTGATTGTGGCCATCGAAGCCGATTGGGCAATATCGGCGTTACGAAAAGAAATTTTATATGCCAGCGTAGTTGTAGTGTCGGTTGAATACCCTGGCCCACCAGTGGTCATCACCCAGATAATTGGAAATGAGTTGAAGACATTGATTAGATTAATAACCATTCCGATAAGGAGTGCAGGTCTAAGAAGCGGAAAAATAATGCTCTTGTAACGTTGCCACCCAGAAGCGCCGTCGACAGTTGATGCTTCTAAAATATCTTCACCTATTGTTGTGAGGCCAGCAAGGACAACGTAGGTGGTAAAAGGAACTGATACGAAGATTGCAACAATAATGAGCCAAGTAAAAGATTGGGTTTGAGAACCCAAAAATTGTTTCTGATCTTGAATAAGGCCTAATGATAAAAGGATGCGATTGAGGACTCCGTAGTAACCATTGAGAATCCAGAGCCATGAGGTAGAAGTCATTACGACCGAGGCAGCCCACGGGACAATGAGTGCGTAGCGAACAAAGCGACGACCAGGAAACTTGGCGTGCAAGATTTGAGCTACAGGTAAAGAGATAAGAACGGTTAAAACAACGATCGAGATGGTCCAGATAACGGTGCGTTCGAGCACCGCGGTGAGATTGGGATTACGAAAGAGGGTGCGGTAATTACTCAGACCAGTAAATCCATGGGATGTGCCGGTTGCGTCGATACTCATAAATGAGGTTTTAACCATCTCGAAGGCAGGGTAGAGAACCATCAAGAAGATCACCGCCATTGCTGGACCGATCCATGGGAGCGCCCCTACACGGTAACGCTTGCGAACGGTGGTCAACAGGTCCCTACTTTCCTAAAATTGAGAATGTTGCGGGAATAATATTGGGGGCCCGCATCAAGTGCGAGCCCCCAACTTCTTCTATTTATTACTTAGCAGCAGCTGCTGCTGTTTGAAGCTGACCGAGAACCTTTGCAGGATCTCCGGTAACTGCTTGACCGATTCCTTGTTGGATCTGGCCCTTCACAGAGTTCCAAGAAGCAATATCTCCTGGGTAGAAGACTGCGTTTGGAAGCAACTTAATGAATGGAGCGAGGGCTGGATCTGATGCAGCCTTTGCGCCAGCAGACTTTGTTGCTGGAATAAATCCACCAGCAGCAACCAAGAACTTGGCGTAATTAGCAGGCTGGTAGATGAAGTCCATCCACTTTTGAATAGCAGCCTGATTGCCGTTCTTGCTATAAGCGGTGAAGTAATCCTGAACACCGAGTGTTACTGGCTTGTGGCCAGTATTTGAAACGAATGAACCTGTACCAACGTTGATCTTTGAACCACCGTTAGCTGTAAGCCAACTTCCGAGGAAGACAGAACCATTGATGAATACAGCCTTGCCAGCTGCGAATAGCGCTTGAGCACATGCTGTGCGATCGCACTTATCTGGATTTGGCTCGGTGTATCCCTTTGTGGTGAGTGACTTCAAGAAGGTTGCAGTAGCAATGTTGGCAGGTGAATCTAGAACCCATGCCTTAGTTGCATAGTTGTAATAAGAACCGCCGTTACCGCCAGCCCAGATATTAAACTCAGCTTGTGCTTCCTCTGGTCCAAGTGGAATTGCGTATCCGTAGATGCCCTTCAACTTGCGATGGATGATTCCAAGATCGGTGGTGAGTGCTAACCATGATGTTGGAAGTTTTGTGATTCCAGCCTTAGCCAAGAGATCCTTGTTGTAGAACAAGGCACGAGCTGAAGCTAGATCAGGTAGTGCATAAACAACTCCGTTGTACTTAGAGTTATTTAAGAATGTTGGAAGGATGTCAGCCAAAGTAGCTGCTGAAACAATCTTCGAAGCGGGATAGAGGAGACCAGCAGCTGCAGGAGCCGAATAGTCACCCTTGTTAACAACATCTGGTGTCTGCCCGCTAGCAATCTGAGTTGCTACATATTGATCAATGTCGTTCCAGCTCTTCACAATTACATTGACCGTGACATCTGGATTAGCAGCATGGAAGCGGGTAGCGAAGTCAGTCCATTGGGCTTGCTGGGTATGTCCGTCGCCAGGGTAATCGGCGGCGATCATCGTGAGGGTTGTTGCAGCATGTGAGGGAGTAACCCCTACAGCCATAGTTACAGCGAGAGTCAAGGCAGATACAACTGCCGCTCCGCGTGTCATTCTCTTCATCTAGTACTTCCTTTGCCTATAGGCCCGGCGGTATCCGGGTGATGGTCAGGTTGGTGTGACGACTTCGTCCATGGAGAACTCCAACCTAACGGTGAGCACACTTCACTACCTTCTGGGGGCGAAGTCAAGCACTATTGCATAAATTTGTTGTTATAAAGCGAAAATTAGCAAAATCGATCAAATTTTCTTGACTTGGGGGGTTATGAACCCTTACCGTGCAGTCATGAAGAGCGATATTCAGTTCCACGCCGACAGCGAGATCGATAGCCAACCGGAAATATGGCGGGAAACGGCTCGTTTTGCTCCCACGGTGGCCCATCTCCTGCCCCAGCCCGGAGAACGAGTGGCCGTTGTTGGGTGTGGCAGCTCTTGGTTTATGTCCCAAGCCTATGCCAGTCTGCGCGAAGCTGCTGGCCAGGGTGAATCTCACTATTTCACGGCATCTGAGTACATCTACACCCGTAATTATGACCGCGTTGTAGCAATCACGCGCAGCGGAACGACGACCGAAACCGTGGGACTCTTACGAAATTTGCAGGGGAAGGTGCCAACGGTTGTCTTGACTGCGGTCCAAGGATCTCCAGTCACAGAATTTGCCTCCGACTCAATCGTCATGGGTTTTGCCGATGAGCAGTCGGTTGTTCAGACCCGTTGGGCTACTGCTGCTCTCGGGCTCCTGCGCACCCCGCTCGGTATTGATCTCAATGCGCTCGCTCTGGAAGCAGAAATCGCGCTTGCCGAAGATCTTGGCGAGCTGCCACATATGGATGAAATCACCTATATCGGAACCGGTTGGACGATTGGGCTCGCATCTGAGGCCGCTCTCAAAACCCGCGAGGCGGCTCAGTTTTGGGCCGAGGCTTATCCCGCTATGGATTATCGTCACGGACCGTTAGCTATATCGCAACCAGGAAGAGCAGTTTGGGCATTCGGAGAGATTGAGCCTGCGCTTATTGCAGATATTGCGCAGACCGGTGCCACATTTGAATCAAGCACGCTCGATCCAATGGCTCACCTCATTAAGGCACAGCGGCTCGCTATTGCGCTTGCTCGCGTCAAAGGATTGAATCCAGATTACCCACGCAATCTCTCTCGCTCGATTATCTTGAATTAATCGGATTGAACTCAAACTCAACTAAAGTGTGCAGATGAAATATGTCGCTGCAATTGATGTCGGCGGCACTTCGATTAAGGCCGCGCTCGTATCGCAGACGCTAGAGGTTATAACCACCACCACAGCTCCAACCCCGCAAGAGGATTCAACTGGGCACAAGACGGCCCAATCACTTGCGGCTATCGTCAGAGAACTAGAGCAAACTCATCATGTCAGCGCCGTGGGTTTTGCGGTACCCGGAGCATTAGATGAAGGCAAGGGCGTAAGTCGTTGGACTGGAAATCTTGGCTGGAAAGATCTTCCAATCAAAGAATTGGTAGCTAAGGAATTGAATCTTCCTGTTGCCTTTGGTCATGATGTGCGCAGCGGCGCCGTAGCAGAGTTGCGCAGTGGAGCTGCTAAAGATTTTCAACAATCAATCTTTATACCTATAGGCACTGGAATAGCGGCCGCTCTCATTATTGACGGAAAGATTCGAAGCAGCGATGGATATGCTGGAGAGATTGGCCATCTCAATGTTGGCCATGACATTCCTTGTGTATGTGGTCTATCTGGATGCCTAGAAACCATCTCTTCAGCAGCCGCAATAACGCGAGAATACGAAAAGCGTACGGGGTACCAAATAACGGCGAAAGAAATTCTGGGGCGTATCAGGAGCGATGATCATGCCTGGCAAGTTTGGGAGCAAGCTATCGCTTACCTTGCAGTGGCTTTAGAAGACCTCATCACAATATTGGCTCCGGAAGCAATTATCTTTGGCGGTGGATTGTCACAAGCGGGTACCGCGCTTATAGAACCCCTGCAAACGATCTTGAATGAAAGATTGACCTTTCAGCGTATGCCGCAGTTACTGATTGCACATTACGGAGTTAATGCTGGGACAATTGGATGCGCGATAATGGCACTAGACCTTCTAGCGAAAGAGACGGCATGACAACCGGCTTTACTGATATTCACTCACATGGTGGCGGTGGATTTAGTTTTAGTGACCCCAATCCGGAGCACGTTGCCAGAGCACTTGCGACGCATCGTGCGCATGGAACCACCACTCAAATTGCCAGCCTTGTCACAGAACCGTTAGACGTACTTAAAGCTCAGATCAAGAATTTGATTCCTTTTGCGCTCGACAAGAGCATTGCGGGTATACATCTGGAAGGTCCGTATCTTTCCAGCGCTAAATGCGGAGCGCACGATCCTAAATTACTTCGCGAACCGAAGTTAGATGAGATTAAAGAATTGATTGAGGCGGGGCAAGGTCACATACGAATGGTGACAATCGCTCCTGAATTGCCTGGTGCCCTCGCTGCGATCGAACTTCTCAGAGAACTTGGAGTGACGGTTGCGATCGGTCACAGCAACGCCACTGAAGCAGAAGCGAACTCTGCCTTCTCGGCTGGCGCCAGCGTCGTCACGCACATGTTTAATGCGCTTCCAGAGCTTGATCATCGATCTGGAACGATCACCAATGCACTTCTCGTCAACCCAGATATCTATTTTGAAATAATTCTGGATGGCGTGCACGTCAATCATTCGGCGGTAGAACTCTTGCTTAAATTGGCCCCCGGTCGAATCATTCTTGTTACCGATGCGATGTCCGCAGCCGGTGGCATTGATGGTGATTACACGATTGGAGATTTGGCGGTCAAGGTCGAGAAGGGTATTGCGACCCTTGCTTCCAATGGCTCTTTGGCTGGAAGCACCCTCACGATGGATTCGGCTTACAATCGCCTTTTAACTGAATTTAAGGTTTCACCAGAAGCTGCGCAATCGGCAGCAATTGACCTAGGAAAGAAGGCACTGGGAATATGAGCGCACTACGTTGGGGTTTCTTAAGCGCTGGTGGCATCGCAACTGCAGTTGCTGATGATTTTCGAATAGCGGGAATCAATATTCAAGCTGTGGGGGCACGAGATTTAGCAAAGGCTAACGAATTTGCGGATAAGTTCGGAATTCCTAACCGACATCAGGGCTACGACGCACTCGTCAATGATCCCGAGGTAGATGCGGTCTACATTTCAACACCTCACCCTTGGCATCACCAGCACGCTCTCTTAGCTCTCAACGCAGGCAAGCATGTTCTACTCGAGAAGCCCTTTACGATCAACGCCCGCGAGGCGCAAGAGATTAAAGAGTTAGCTACTGCCAAGAAGTTATTTGTTCTAGAAGCTATGTGGACGCGGTTTCTACCCTCTATGGATGCCATATTTGCAGTGATTAATTCTGGGACCCTCGGTGAAATTAGATTAGTAACTGCCGACCACAGCCAATATTTGCCCGATGTGCCACGCCTTTGGGAGCCAGAATTAGGAGGCGGAGCTCTCTTGGATCTAGGGATTTATCCTGTTTCCTTTGCGATACGCGTACTTGGTTTTCCAGAGCGAGTAACCGCAAAAGCAACTCTCACGAGCCAGAAAGTAGATGAAACAACGTCGCTCATTTTTGAATATGCAAATGGAGCTCAAGCTTCTTTGACCACCTGCATGTCAGCCGCTGGCCCTGTAACAGCCACAGTCGTTGGAACATTCGGCCGGATCGAAATCGATTCATCTTTCTATAATCAAACTTCATTTAGAGTTTTCAACCAAGGTGGAGAAGTTATACAAAGTTATGACGAAAAGATAAAGGGCATCGGCCGTCAGTATCAAGGCCTGCACTTAGAAAAATGTGTCGCAGCAGGATTACTTGAAAGCCCAACCTTGAGCGTTACTGAAAGCGTTGCAATCATGCGGATCATGGATACGGTACGTGCCCAGATAGGCGTTAAGTACCCGACTGAATGATCTAGTTGCGGAATGCGGGTTGATCAACCAACTCATATTGAATTGGTCCGTCAGGAGGGCAACTGGCATTGAGTTCGGCGATCTCGGCCGTGCTGAGTTGAATACTCGCTCCGGTGAGTGAATCTAAAATCGAAGATGCCTTTGACGCTCCCGGGATCGGAATTGATGTTGGGAATTGTGAGAGATGCCACGCAACCGTCAATGCATACGCGGAAACCCCTCTTGCCTTGGCAATTCGGTCAAATGCTCCGAATTCGCGGGTCGCAATTTTTTCGAAGTTAGAGCCGCCTCCAAGTGGAGACCATGGCAAGAATGCAATGCCGTATTCCGTGCAGATATCAATGACATCCGTAGATAACCGATAGCGCGGACTATATTCATTTTGCACTGAGACGATTCCACCTTGCGTTGGTGTTCCGCCAATTGCAATAGCGCGGCGTAGCTGTTCGGCATTTATATTACTTAATCCAATTGCTTCGACATATCCATGATCCTTCAGGGATAAAACATTCTCGAACTGCCCTTCAAAGGTGATCGACGTATCTAGGCGGTGATGCTGCCAGAGTGGAATCTTTGAAAGACCCATCTTTGCCGCAGATGCTTCAACGGCGCGATACAAGTAATGCTTTGTGGCGTTGCGGCCGGGCTCGCCCCACCAGTCGCTTCCCTTACCTCTGGTGATTCCACCCTTGGTAGCAATTACGATCTTCTTCTTTGCCTCTGCGGTCCCGTTCCAGGTTCTAAAAGCTTCGCCAACCAAGACCTCATTGTGGCCCATGGCGTTCCAGGCTGGAGCATAAATATCAGCTGTATCAAGCAATTGGGCGCCAGCATCGAGCGCCGCATGAATCACGCTGATTGCATAGTCGCGATCATCGAGAACCCATTTGTTGCGGTCAGTTGCCATGGATAGGGGCATACACCCCATGCCTACTGCGGTTACTTCAAAGGGGCCAAGTTTGCGCGTCAGTGTCATGGGGGAACTTTAGCGGTTAGGAAAGCGAGATGTTGATCGACCTGATCGCGAGCGGAAGGTGCGAAACGAGAATTACCAAGCGGTCGGAAAGTCTCGCGGCCACCTTCTGAGAAATTCGCTCTACCATTTCAGCGTCGAGAAACTCGTAGGGTTCATCGAGAATGAATATGGGAGTTTCACGTAGCAAGAGTCGCGCCAATTTGAGTCGTTGTTTCTCACCTCCAGAAAAGTTATAACCCATGGATCCAATCATGGTGTTGAGTTCTTCTGGGAGCTCCTCGACAAATTGGCGGAGTTCTACTAGCTCTAGTACTTCTCGTAGTTCATCGTCCGTCGCTTCGGGTCTTCCTATCTTCAAATTCTCGCGAATGGAAGTTCCAAATAAGTAGTCGTCTTGCAGTAGC
>CAIUIT010000111.1 GCA_903899375.1 uncultured Actinomycetes bacterium | reverse complement strand
GCCTTTAACAACCTTTACACCGATAGCCATTACTTCTTACCTGTCTTTCCTTGCTTGCGGCGAATCTTTGCGCCGTCTAGGTGGAGACCCTTGCCCTTGTATGGATCAGCCTTGCGAAGCTTTTGAATCTTCGCTGCAACTTCACCAACGAGCTGCTTATCGACACCAGAGATCGAGAAGCGAGTTGCTGATTCAAGCTTAAAGGTGATGCCTTCAGGGGCGGTAAATGGAACTGCATGGCTATAGCCAAGCGCGAACTCCAAATCCTTACCCTTTTCAGCGACCTTATAACCAACACCGACGATATTGATCGTCTTTGAGTATCCGGTGGTAACGCCCTCGATCATATTTGCAACCAAGGTACGAGAAAGGCCATGAAGTGAACGTGCGATACGTCCATCGTCGGGACGAGAGACAACAAGTGTCGAATCCTCTTTGGCGATTGAGATTGGGCCAGCGAGAGTATGTGAAAGTGATCCCTTAGGACCCTTTACCGAAATCTCTTGACCTGAAATGTTAATTTCAACTCCAGCAGGAATTGCGATGGGTGAGCGACCAATACGTGACATCAGATCACCATACGTAGGCGAGAACTTCTCCGCCTACCCCTTGCTTGTTGGCTTGCTTATCAGTCAGCAAACCAGATGATGTTGAGATGATGGCTACGCCAAGTCCACCCAAGACCTTAGGTAGTCCAGTCGACTTTGCGTAAACGCGCAGTCCTGGCTTTGAAACGCGGCGTAGACCAGCGATTGAACGCTGACGATCTGAGCCAAACTTCAAATCAATGGTGAGAGTCTTTCCAAAACCAGCAACGGTATTTTCTACCTTGAAGCTAGCGATGTAACCCTCCTGCTTAAGAATCTCGGCAATGCGAACTTTTACCGACGACGACGGCATTGAAACCGTATCGTGGTATGCAGAGTTCGCGTTGCGCAGACGTGCAAGCATGTCTGCGATCGGGTCTGTCATTGTCATACTGTGGCCTCTGGCCTTTCTCGAGCCGGTTTCTGGAAAATATTTTCCGGACCTATCTCGTAGTTGATAGTGGGTGGGTAATTACCAAGATGCTTTCGTGATGCCAGGAAGTTCGCCGCGGTGTGCCATCTCGCGGAAGCAGATACGGCAGATGCCGAACTTTTGGTAGACAGCATGTGGACGACCACAACGCTGGCAGCGGGTGTATCCACGAACCTTGAACTTAGGCTTGCGAGCAGCTTTAACCTTGAGCGATGTCTTTGCCATTAGTCGCTCCCCTTAGTTCTCACGGAATGGAAAACCGAGTTGCTTCAAGAGCTCGCGGCCTTCTTCATCTGTCTTGGCTGTTGTTACAAAAGTGATATCCATACCGCGGGTGCGGTCGATCTTGTCCTGCTCGATTTCAGGGAATACAACCTGCTCGGTGAGACCGAAGGTGTAGTTGCCGTTTCCATCGAATTGCTTAGGTGATAGTCCACGGAAGTCACGGATACGAGGAAGTGCGATCGAGAGCAGACGATCTGCGAACTCCCACATACGATCGTTGCGAAGTGTTACGTGGGCGCCAATTGGCATTCCTTCACGCAACTTGAACTGAGCAATTGACTTACGCGACTTAGTAACTTGTGGCTTCTGTCCAGTGATGATGGTGAGAT
>CAIUIT010000110.1 GCA_903899375.1 uncultured Actinomycetes bacterium | reverse complement strand
TTGGTCTGCAAAAATGATTCGAAGGCTTCGGCCGAGTTGAGCTTGCGCAAGATACGTAGTTGCTCTTCACGAGGCGTACGCGGTGCACCAACTTCAACATGCTCCTGCATCCACTTACGTACAACAGGATATTCCATATACATGTACTCAACGCCGACAGAGCGTCAGTACGAGTCACGCAAAATGCCGAGGATACGCCGCAACTTCATAAATGACTTTCCGCCAAAACCGCCGGTCGCAAATTCGCGATCGAGATCCCAGAGTGAAAGCCCATGATTAACAACATCGAGATCAGGGTGGCTGCGTTGGCGATAGCGCAGGGGATCGGTATCGGCCATCAAGTGGCCAAAGGTGCGGTAAGACTCGATCAACTGCTGCACGCGAGCGGTCTTGCTGATCTGATCCTCTTTGGAGAAATGGAAATCAACGCTCCAACGAATTGGCTCATAAGGAATGCGCAGGGCCGAGAAGATCTCGTCGTAGAAGTGGTCGCCACCCAAGATTAATTCGTGGATGCGGCGCAGGAAGTCACCAGATTGTGCTCCTTGAATGACGCGGTGGTCATAGGTGCTTGTAAGTGTGATGGTCTTTGAAATAGCTAAGTTAGTGAGAGTCTCTTCACTCGCGCCTTGGAACTCTGCGGGGTAATCCATGGCACCAACACCAAGAATCAAACCTTGGCCCTGAACCAAGCGGGGGACCGAGTGCACGGTTCCAAGAGTTCCGGGATTGGTCAGTGAAACAGTTGTTCCAGCGTGATCTTCGACGGTGAGTGTGCCAGTGCGCGCCTTACGAACCGTCTCTTCATACGAAGCCCAGAACTGGGCAAAGTCGAGCTCTTCGCAGCCCTTAATAGAAGGTACTAAGAGTTGGCGTGAACCATCTGGTTTTGCCAAGTCGATTGCGATTCCTAAG
This sequence comes from uncultured Actinomycetes bacterium, assembly GCA_903899375.1. Taxonomy (GTDB): domain Bacteria; phylum Actinomycetota; class Actinomycetes; order Nanopelagicales; family Nanopelagicaceae; genus PALSA-747. Next base: position 1,702 of record CAIUIT010000110.1, on the reverse strand, counting down.
TTGATATGTTCGGGGCGACCCAGAGCAGGCTTGCCATCGAGTTCACCGAAAAAAGTATTCATCTCTGGCATAGCGCGCAGCGCTTTGATCATTGCATAACCAATGAGATGAGTGAAAGAAACTTTGCCACCACGTGCCCGGGCCAGATGATTGTTTATCACTGTGCGGTTGTCGATCATGAGTTTGGCAGGAATCGCCCGAACGCTTGTTGCGGTAGGAACGTTGAGTGATGCTTCCATGCTCTGTACGACGCGAGCAGATACTCCACGGATTGGTTCCATCGTTGCAGCGCCAGGTGTAACTAAAGTCGGGATCGGCTTTACGACGGGATCAGCTGGGGTAATTGTTGTTGAAACTTGAGGTGCTTGTACGACTGGAGTTGGTCGCGGTGCTGCTGGCGCTAATGGAGTTGGCGCAACGACTTGTATCGCGGTGGGTACAACGGGAGGCGTAGTCGATGCAGAAGATTTTGGAATTGGTGGAACGCCGGCCTGTGGAGTTGGTGCGGATACATTCGCACTCTGCGTAGGAGGGGTGTAATCAGCAAAGAAATCCCACCAGGCTTTATCTACCGATGTAGGATCTTGCAGATAACGCTCATACATCTCATCGACGAGCCATTCATTAGGTCCAAAGGAACCACCAAAATGATTTGCAGGGGTATTCGATGCCGACACTGGCGCTCTCTTTCGCTTCGAAATGAAGATCAGGTACGGATGAATCTTAATAGCCTTGGCTGAGAGTGCTCCTCAGGCGGGATGTGAGGTAGGGCTCTACGCTGGGCTTTATGAGTTTAGTTGTCGTTACAGGCGCAAGCAGAGGTCTGGGGCTGTATTGCGCCAGAGAGTTGATTAAATCTGGCCACCGCGTCCTGGTGGTCGCCAAAGATCCTGATCGACTGGCAGCGGTCGCTGCCGACATAGGAGCTGATTTTCGAGCAGTGGATTTGGAAGATCAGGCCGCTACTCGCCTAGTTTTCGCCGAGATCCTGGCAACCTATGGAGCTCCAGAGATATTGATTCTGGCCCACGGGGTGATGAGCGCGAAGATGTCCAAGACCCTGCGCACCACCGACGCAGAATGGCGCCGCGTGATGGCGATCAACCTAGATTCGACCTTCACGATCATCAATATTTTGGGCGCCGCGATGGCAGATGCGCGCCACGGTCGAATCATTGCCTTTAGCGCCTGCTTGGGGCGCATGTCTGGTCCGGGAAATGCCGGGGGACTGGTTCCGTATCGAATTAGCAAGGCTGGGGTAAATGCCCTGGTACGAAATCTTGCATATGAGACTGGCCATGGTTCGCGAGGTTTGTTAGTGGACGCGCTCTGCCCTAATCACACCAGAACCGATATGGGTGGTCCCGATGCTCCACTCTCGATTGCAGAGGGAGCAGATACCGCGCTCTGGTTGGCGCAACGCGAGTTCAATTCGGCAGAGGATAAAACGGGATATTTATGGGAAGAGCGCGCAATTATTGATTGGTGATTATTCGCGATACCCCAGGACACAAACAGCGGTGGTCACGATTGCAAGCAGACCTAACGGATATGCACCGATATAAAATTTTCCCGAGAGCATGAAATAAGCGACGCCGAGTGCGATCAGGTTGGCTAATACTGCAGGAGCTCGCCCCCAGGACTTCCCATTTTTATAACTGATCGAACAGGCGAAGAGTCCAATAGCGCCTAGAGCTAACGC
>CAIUIT010000109.1 GCA_903899375.1 uncultured Actinomycetes bacterium | reverse complement strand
TTCGATTGCGGCAAGTCCAACTCCGTCGAGATCATCGATAATCCCGAGATTGGTCGTGCCTGCGGTCGCGACCACGGCAAATATGCGATGAGTTGGGTTTGCCAATAAATAGGCGTCAGCACAGGCGGCAAAATTAGCGCCAGACATAACTCCATTAGCGCCGGCAGGGACATGAAGCACGATGGCATCCATGATGTCGGCAGCGGATTGAATAGATGAATGAGATTCAGAGGAGCATGCGACGACCCAGCGTGCAGCATCCGAATATTTCTCACGGGCATGAACTCGAGCTGCTACGAGGGCAGATAAGTTTCCAATCGTTCCACCTTGCACAAAGACGCCACCGGCACTCTGTGGCAATCCCGCGAGGTCGCTGATCCAGCGCAGCGCTTGATTCTCAGCAAATACCGCGCCCGCACCTTCGAGCCACGATCCGCCGTACAAAGCGCTAGAGCCGACAACGAGATCGAAGAGGTTGGAGTGTTCGGAAGGAGCTGATGGAATGAAGGAGAGATAACGCGGATGATCAGTTGAGATACAGGCAAGGGCAAGAGTTTCGGTGAAAAGTTTTAGCGCTTCGTGGCCGCCCAAGCCATCAACGGTGATCGTGTTACCTACTTTGGCATACAACTCTTCCGGGGTCTGTGGACCGTCAAGTGGGGGATTCTCCTGGAGTCGCTTCAAGCTGTAAGCCAGGATCTCTTGAGCTAACGATTCGACCTCTTTGTTGAACTCATGCATGTGGTGATTATGCCACCTAAGCGTGCTTCAGAGCTTCGCGGACCGCAACCCGATCCAACCCAGGGTGTTCTTTAAGGAACTTGGTGACGGAAGGCCGATCGAAGTACGCCAAGTCGCGCAGAGCCCATCCAATCGCCTTGGCGACCCAGAAGGTATGGTCGTCCGCGTGGTCATGGCAGTAACGCAGAAGCAATGAAATATCAGTTTCAGTCTTCCGTCCGCGCTGATGTTGGATTGCAGCTCGTACCAGCCAAATATCATCGCTCTTGTTCCACTTATTCATCAGGGGGAGCAGATTGAAACGAACAGTTAGCGGTGAGACAACTGCGTTACCCAGACTATCGACCGTATCCCACCAGGGTTTATAAGTCAGCAGGTATTCGCCATGTTTAATGAGAAAGTCTTTATTGAGGTGAGTTTTGAAAGTTGAGAGCAGGTCGCACGCGGCATATTGATACTCGCGCTCGTCCATCTTCCAAAGCGAACGGGCGGTCTTACCTAATTGCTCCGAAGTTGGCTCAGGAGCTTTCTTGTAAATGCTCTTGAGTGCTTCTCTGCGGATCGGCGTTCGGATGCCAAGAAAAGGCGCGATATCTTTCATATACCGTTGCATATCCGAGGCATAGGTTCGGTTCTTTAGCGTTGGCAAAATAGTTGTTACCTCACCGAGAATATAACTTTGAAAACTCATGGCGATCCTTAGATGTGCGGGAAGAAACCTCTAATGGACTGTACGATCATTTCAACCGCAATTGCCGCAACTAAGAGACCAGCAACGCGAGTAACAATGGTGATTCCAGATTCCTTTATTACTCCTAGGATCCCTGTAGAAAACATCAAAATGAATCCAATAATCACATGAACCATGATGATTGCTGCCGCCAAGCTGAATTTCGCTTGTACGGAATGTGCATAATGCACGTAGAGCATCGTCGTCACGATTCCGCCGGGACCAGCCAGCATCGGGGTGCCGATTGGGACCATCGCGATATTGACCGCCTCATTCTGTGCGGACTCGCCGCCCACCTTACCCGTTAAGCATTCCATGGCGATTAAGAAGAGCAAGAAGCCCCCCGCACCTTGGAGGGCGAAGAGAGAAATGTGTAAGTAGCTGAGGATCACTTGGCCAAAGAGCGCAAAGACAACGATGATGATGAGGGAAGAGGTTGCTCCTTGCCAAGCTAGTTTGACCTGATCCTTTTGGGTCCGTCCCGATACCAATGAGAGGAAGATTGGAAGAGCCGCGATTGGATCCAAGATTACAAAAAGAGTTACGAAGGCTTGAATTCCGAAGGTCAGAGCTGACACAGATGTGAGGCTATTCATAGGCGCTATCTTCTCATGATTTTGAGCGCGCGTTAGTAATACGACTCACACAGTTTTGTAGGGTGCTGTCACTCATGCACAGGACTTCCGCACCCGCACTTGAACTCTCGGGAGTAATCTCTTATTTATAGGAGATGAAAAATGAAAAGAAAAGTAATAGTACTTGGCGGCGGAACAGCTGGAACTATGGTCGTCAATAAACTCCATAAGAGACTCGATTCCAAAAATTGGTCAATTACGATCGTCGATAAAGACAACGAGCATATCTATCAGCCGGGTTTGTTGCTCCTTCCATTTGGTGTATACGAAGCCGATGAATTGGTTAAGGAGCGGGACCACTTTTTCCCTGCGGGTATTGAATACATCCAGTCCGAAATCGAAAAAGTTGACCCTCATACCAATACGGTCTATTTGGCTGACGGGAAGACTCTTGTGTATGACCAGTTGGTGATTGCAACGGGAACTACTCCGCGCCCCGATCAAACAGAGGGCATGGAGGATCCAGCGATTTGGCACAAGAGCGTCTTTGATTTCTTCACCTTGGCTGGATCGATAGTCCTAAAAGATGCGCTCGACAAATTTCAAGGAGGACGATTCGTAGTCCACATTTCAGAGATGCCTATCAAGTGTCCGGTAGCTCCTCTGGAATTTGCCTTTCTTGCAGATGCCTATTTTAACGAACGCAAGATGCGCGACAAGGTGGAGATAATCTACGTAACGCCTCTTGAAGGAGCATTTACTAAGCCCGTCTGCTCTAAGCAACTGGGATTCATGCTTAAGGATCGCAATATTTCGCTAGAGCCAGATTTTGTCATAGAGCATATCGATGCCGAAACCAAGACTATGGTTTCCATGGATGAACGTGAGATCCCGTTTGATTTACTCGTAACTATTCCGGTCAATATGGGAGCTGATTTCATCGGCCGATCTGGGCTGGGAGATGATCTGAATTACATTCCAGTCAATAAGGAGACTTTCTTATCTAGAGAGTTTGCGAATATTTTCGCCCTTGGTGATGCCTCTGATATTCCGGCGTCCAAGGCTGGGTCGGTTGCTCACTTTGCGGTTGATATGTTTGCAGAAAACTTTGTTGACTATGTCAACGGGCGGCCTATGACCCACAATTTCGACGGGCACACCAACTGCTTCATCGAATCCGGAAATGGAAAGGGACTATTGATCGACTTCAACTACAAAGTTGAACCGCTCACCGGGATGTTTCCTCTTCCAATCGTTGGGCCATTTCCTTTGCTCAAGGAGAGTCGTTTTAACCATATGGGAAAGCTCGCCTTCCGGTGGATCTATTGGAACTTATTGCTCAAGGGACGTTGGATCCCTCTTCCTTCGCTGATGTCGATGGCGGGGAAGAAACAAGTGGTAAAGAAAGAGGAGGTTGGCGCAAATGCCAGTAGTTGAAATCGCGGGCAAGAAAATCGATGTAAATGAAGAGGGGTTTCTCACTCAATACGACCAATGGAGTGAAGAGATCGCCAAAGAATTGGCGAAGCAGATCGACATAACGCTGACGGATGCGCATTGGAACATCATCAAATTTATGCGAGATGACTTCAAGGTACGCGGTGAATCCGCCACATCTCGTCGGGTCCAGACGGTCGGAGGAGTTCCCATCAAAGAACAATTCGCCCTATTCCCAAAGAAGCCAGCTAAAAAGATGGCGTACATCGCCGGATTGCCAAAACCTAAAGGTTGCGTGTGAGGAGAATGAAATGACACCATCAATCGTTCCAAATTTCGGTTCTGAAAATTCCGATCGGAAATTGGCCATAATATGCTCCAAGGGTAATTTGGATATGGCATACCCTGGGTTGATCCTCGCAAATGCCGCCCTAGGCGAAGGCGTTGATACCATGATCTTCTTCACCTTCTGGGGTTTTGACATGATCACAAAGTCGAGGATGAACGATTTGCAATTCTCGCCTGCTGGTAACACCGCCATGCATCTACCTGGTCATGACATGCACATTCCTCAGGCGATGATGCCGGCCCCAGGAATGACTGCGGTTGCGACACATATGTTGAAGAAGCAGATTGCCGAGCTCGATGTCCCTGAAGTACCGGACTTCCTTGATCAGATTGTCGCCGCTGGAGGCCATCTGTGGGCATGTCGCATGTCAGCAGATATGAACCACCTTACGATGAACGAGTTGCGCGATGACGTTGAAGGAATTATCAGCGCATCGGATTTCATCGAAATGACAGATGGGGCTCAATTACTCTTCATTTAGATGTGAAATTCCCATTCCATCGCCTTCCAGATGCCGGTATGAAATAGACTCTTTTCGTGGCGATAGAGCGGGGCACCCCAAACCAACAAGGCTGGCGAAAGCTTGTACGTCGGGTTGATGCAGGCCATCTAGGAGAGCGTTTTCCCACTGAAAGTGCGCCGTTACTCGTTCTGCATCATCTCTCTGATCTGCATGTCTGCGATACACAATCCCCACTACGACCAGAGTTCTTAGACCGTTGGGGAGATGCCGACAGTCCCATCCAGGAGATTGTGGGCATTATTGGTACTTACCGAGCTCACTCCATTCTCACAACTCAGGTAGTAGAGGCGATGGTTCTCGCGCTTAACAAGGTTACAAGTGGCCCGCTATCAGGGCATCCGGTGGATGCTGCGATTGTTACTGGTGACACTACTGACAATGCGCAAGTGAATGAAGTTGATTGGTATATCACGCTTCTCGACGGTGGAGAGGTGGTTCCAGATTCTGGTGCGGGCGATCGGTACGAAGGCGTGATGGATGACAATCCAGATAGTTATGACACCAAGTATTGGCACCCCCACGGAACTCCGGCGGGGAAAGTGGATGATGATGCCCGGGCAAAGTATGGATTCCCAACCATCCCAGGTTTATTAGATGATGTTCGTAAAGCATTTATAGCGACTGGTTTGAAATTCCCTTGGTATGCGGTGCATGGCAACCATGATGCGCTTTTACAAGGAACGGTTAATCCAACTGATGCGACTCAAGCAGCTCAGGTTGCAGATCGACGATACGAAGGGTTGCCTTCAGCGCTCTCACTTGCCGAAACCCTTGGGCTCTTTAATCAAGTGGGCCCGGCCAGATATCCCGATCCAGCCGATGCGCCCTATTCAATCGTCACGCCGGATATCAGACGCCGCGCTCTTGAACGAGGGGACTTTATCGCACAACACTTGCAGGCAACG
>CAIUIT010000108.1 GCA_903899375.1 uncultured Actinomycetes bacterium | reverse complement strand
CGCGCTTGCTGGTTGGTCCGCGCTTAGCCCTCGGCACGAAAGATTTGTATGCCCTCGGAAAACACTCCAAGGAGATCGCACGGCGCTCCAATAATCAACATAGTAAGCGCCTAGAGACAATTCTTGAGTACGGTCTGGAAGAGAACCTAGATGCCAATGACTTCGCAATCGGCTCAATCATCGAGGCGCTCGAGTTAATTGATCAAGCACCAGCGAGCGATTTCTCCCAAGAGGGACTTGTCAGGTTAAAAGAATTTGCGCGCGAATTAACCGCGCTGCGTCGCACTATGGTGGGTGGAATTACCGACAAGATTCAGATGGTCGAAAGGTACCTGCGCTTAGATATCGAAACCTTGGTTCGTGATGGTTGGCAGCAAGGCCGACGCCACCTCGATAAATTCCACGATGAAGCTGCTGCTTTTGCGCGCACGGGCGGAACGCTCTCTGATTTCCTGACTTGGCTCGAGACCGCCGAAAAGCGCGAAGGTGGGTTGAAACCAACATCTGTCACGGTCAACAGCAACGCGGTGCAGATTCTTACTATTCACGGTGCGAAAGGTGCTGAGTGGGATGTGGTTGCAGTTCCTGGATTGCTCAAGGGAGTCTTTCCCAACTCTTCCGGATCTACTAAATCTTGGACCAAGTACCCGGGTTCATTGCCAATTAAATTCCGCGGTGATCGCCTGCAACTCACCGACTTTGAATTTCCACCTGGTGATGGCGCTTATAAAGCCTCTAAGGTCAAGAAAGCGCTGGATGATTTCGAAGAGGCGCAAAAATCGCGACGCAATCTTGAAGAGCTGCGTTTAGGGTACGTGGCATTTACTCGCGCAAAGTCGCACCTACTCTGTACCGCATCCTGGTTTCGCGATGGAAAGAAGCCTGTTGATCAGAGCGAATTATTTACCTGGCTCTATAACTTCCTCGAAGAGAACAATAGCGACGGGATAATTTCGAATATTGATAAGCCCGAAGAGAATCCACTCATCGCCAATCCGCGCAGCGAGGTATGGCCCACACCTGGGTCCAAGCAAGAATTGATCCGCCAATCCGCCGCGTTAGTTGTACGCGCAACTCCTATCGATATCAGCAAGACACTTGAAAACGAGAGCGATGCAGCGCGGTTATCGCTGCTGCAGGATGCGAAGGCGATCGTTGATGAGATCAAGCGTTTAGATCAAGAAGAGTTGATCTATCTGCCACAGCGCCTCTCGGTATCGACCTTGATCAATCTCAAAGGCGATCCGGGGCAACTTGCCCTCGATATTCGCCGCCCCATGCCCCGTCATACCGATCAATACGCCAAGCGCGGCACCGAATTCCACCTCTGGGTAGAACGGCAATTTGGAGCGCAGACCCTCTTCGACGAAGACCTCTTCGACCCAATGGCGCCGGCCGATGTTCCGCTGAAAGAGTTGCAAGAGAAGTGGTTGGCATCGAAATGGGCAGGCCGCACTCCGATCGCCGTGGAAGAGGGATTTGAAACTGTCATTAACGGCATTGTTCTGCGTGGCCGTATCGATGCCATCTACCGCGATGGCGATAATTACGAGGTCGTCGACTGGAAGACAGGTCGAGTCAAAGAGGGCGAAGATCTATCGACCGCCTCGATTCAATTGGCGATGTACCGCCTGGCCTACTCAAAGCAGCATGACATTCCGATCGAAAATATCAAAGCCGCCTTCCACTACGTTGCAGATGGCAAGACGATCTATCGTGAGGACCTATCAACCGAGTCAGAGATCGCTTCTCTTATTGAATCTATCGAACTACTTTAATTCGACAGATACACCGATAGGTAGGTGATCGCTCATCTTGGATGGAGTGAATTCAATCGTTGTTGCTTTTAGTTCCTTTCGCGCCAAGATATAATCAAATTGCAACGATGGCTTGTACGAAGGAAATGTCTTCTTAGCGGTTAATGATTTCCAGGAAGTAAAAGTCTGGGGAATCTTCCAGGGCAGATTGATATCGCCAATGATCAAGTGTTCACCAGGTAACTTTTTCATAAAGCGCATCAACTTTAAGAGTTGAAAGTAATTCCAAAAGGGGACGAAGGAGAGATGGGTAGCCGCAACGGTAAAACCATTTTCGAGTTCTGCAATTATGGCAACACGTGGTTCGTCCTTGGCGTACTTCAAGCGAAAACCTTTATCGGTCGGGTAGGCGAGCGCTAAACCAAACCACGATGCAGGTAGATCCACGCGGTGCCATTGCCGCACTGGGATTTTAGATGCTAGACCAATTCCATATCCAGGGGATTGCGATTCTGAGTGAATGATCTTTTCGCTTTCCAAGGGACGGCGCCAACCAAAACCAGGAGTACCGATGACTGCGCGGGCGTAACCCCAATGAGGTGCCCCCATCGCGATCGCCACGATCTCCATCTGGTGCACGCTTCCCGAGCGCGTTTGATTCTCGTCGACCTCTTGGACCGCGAGCAGGTCGCATCCCGCCGAGGCAATAGTCTCTCGGATCGACTCCGAAAGCAGTGGCGCCGGTAATGTTGGATTGGCCGCCTGGCCGTTAAAGATATTCCATGAGATGACCTTCATTGGGTCAGGCTAGTAGGGTCGCCTCCTAATGAAAATCTTGAATCTGCCTCTTTCACGCTCGACTGTGGACCGCGCGGCGTATATTCGCAATGATGCAACGGCCGTGGAAGAAGCTTGGCATAAGGCAGAGATTATTCATTTCAATGGGACTGGATTTTTAACAACCGGCTATTCTCTGAAGATTCTTAGCTCTACTGACGTCACGGGTAAGGGCGAGCGCATATTCCTCGGAATACAAGGGGAGAGCTCTTACTTCCTCTGGTGTTCAGAGGAGAAGTTAGGCAACGAGGAAGATTACAAGACGCTCCGTGAAATAAGCGCAGAACTGACTAGCTTAGAAATCGGGCTTGCGGTCCATGGACAAGCAGTAGCGCTCTGGCATCACAAACATCCGATCTGCGCCGTTTGTGGATTGCCCACTGATCCAGCGCT
>CAIUIT010000107.1 GCA_903899375.1 uncultured Actinomycetes bacterium | reverse complement strand
GTGTGACTGTTCTGAGGCTGACCTTTGAGTCCAGGAAAGACCAAGTCAAAGTCCTGCCATTCTTCACCAAGAGCAAGAAGTTGGGCATTCTGTGCAACCTTATGTGCACGCAATGCGAGGATAGTCGCTGGGTCCAGTTCAAGAGTGCGCACAGAATATTTACTCTTGAGCTTCACGAAAACGTAGACGCCATTAACCTTCTGGACCTGTTGCCACACGAAGATTTCGCCTTTATCTAAGTCAACGTCATTCCACTTAAGCCCTAGTGCTTCTCCTTGGCGCATTCCATAGAGTACGGCGATACGAGTACGAGCTTGCATGTATGTATCTTGCGTAACCGATAGCAGGAGTTTTACCTCTTCGCATGTCAATGGATGGATTTGGGGAGTGTCCACTTTTACTGGACGAGAGTGAGTTACTGGGTTAACGGCAACAAGGTCATCTTGTACAGCGCGCTTAAAGGCAGCCGAAAGCAAAGCGCGTGTTTGCTGACAAGAGCGAGCGCTCTGCCCAGATTCATCCATTTTTTCCATGAATGCATTGATGTGATTTTTGGTAATGCTACGTAACTTCATATGTCCCAATGCAGGCAGGATATGGTGACGAGTCAAAGAGGAATAGCGGCGATAAGTAGTATCTGTAATGTTCTTGACGTGCTTCTTTGTTAACCATGCAACCATGAATTCGCCAAATAATAAGTTCTCACTATCTACTACAAGTGAGTCATCAAGGAGAGGGAGCTTTGCCATTTTTTCTTTAGCATTGCGACGAGATTCCTGTTCTGAGCGTCCCATAGCAGTGACAGATTGACTTCCACGAGTGATTTTTGTGCGCCAGCCATTCTTGTGGCGATAGGTAGTTCCATCCCCATTACGGCGACGAGTGGTCTTACGTGGCTTCTTAACTTGTTCCATGTTTAGTAGTCCTTAGTTGCTAGATGACCGCCTGATTTAGGTGGTTCAGCAACAGGTTCTCATTACCCTTAAAAAAGAGACGGGGGACTTCCGAATTTCGGAATTCCGCTAACCTCGTTTTTCAATTGACACACTTTTAACACACTCACTAAGTGAAGTGCTTCTTCATCCTTAGATATATCCGCGTAAATATGGGATTTATGCGTAAATAGCCTAAGATTTGCCTGGCGCCCCCGTAGTCCAATGGCAGAGACAGAGGACTTAAAATCCTCCAAGTGTGGGTTCGACCCCCACTCGGGGCACTTAGCACGTGTAACATCATCTATCACATTGGGGGTGTTATTAGATGCTCGATCAAGCCGCTTGGGAAAAACGTGCCGCAGAGGTCAAGCCAGATTCAAAGATATATATAGATGGCTCCTTTGTTGATGCAGCCAGTGGGAAGACATTCGAGAGCATTTCACCGCGTGATCAGAAAGTCATTGCCAATATAGCTGCAGGTGATACTGCAGATGTCGACCGTGCTGTTATTTCTGCAACTAAGACTTTTGAATCTGGAGTCTGGAGCGAGATGAATCCTCGCGACAAGAAACCGATTATGTTGCAATGGGCCGAGCTCATCAAATCCCATCAAGAGGAGTTGGCACTTCTCGAGACCCTTGATGTAGGCAAGCCAATTAGCGATTCGATGACAGTAGACACCACGAGCGCTGCTCGAGTAATTCAGTGGTACGCAGAGACAATAGATAAGACGTATGACGAAATAGCTCCATCCCCGCGCAATGCAATAGCGATGGTTACACGCGAGCCGCTCGGAGTCGTTGGTGCCGTGGTTCCCTGGAATTATCCGATGATTATTACTTCGTGGAAGCTGGGCCCAGCAATTGCCATGGGCAACTGCATAATCGTCAAGCCAGCGGAGCAATCGTCACTTTCTGCACTTTTATTGGCACGCCTAGCTACAGAAGCTGGCCTTCCTGACGGAGTATTCAATGTAGTTACGGGGCTTGGCCCCGAAGCAGGTCAAGCACTTGCGCGGCACAAAGGTGTAGCCAAATTAGCATTTACAGGTAGCGGACCAACCGGCCGCAAAATGTTGCAATATGCGGCGGAGTCCAATATGAAACAAGTTGCGCTCGAACTCGGTGGGAAGAGCGCGCACATTGTTTTAGATGATTGTGTCGATCTTGATGTAGCAGCATCGACTATTGCTTGGGGCATCTACTACAACTCGGGACAGACGTGTAATGCTGGTTCGCGCGTGATTGTGCAACCTGGTGTCAAAGATGCATTGATAGCCAAGATCATTGCCTTCCTTGATACGTTTAAAGTTGGAGATCCGCTAAATCCAAATACACAGATGGGGCCAATAGTTTCGAAACTTCAACGAGATCGGGTTAATTCCTACCTTGAAATCGCTGGCAAAGATGGCGAGCAAGTCCTTGTAGGTGGGAAATCAACAAGTGGTGATGACTTAATGATCATGCCAACCTTGATTGATAAAGTTAAACCTACTTCGCGGTTGGCGCAGGAAGAAATATTTGGTCCAGTGCTTGTCGTTATTGATGCAAAAGATGAGGCTGAAGCGGTTGCCTTGGCGAATGGAACCGAATACGGATTAGCGGCAGCGATCTGGACCAACAATATCGCGCGTGCTCATCGCATAGCTCGCAATCTGCGCGCTGGCACGGTGTGGATTAATACCTTCGATATGCTGGATGTCATTACCCCGTTTGGGGGATTTAAAGGATCAGGATCTGGCCGCGATAAATCTTTACATGCTTTGGACGCGTACAGCGCTCTAAAGACCACCTGGGTCGATTTAAACTAAAAGATGTCTCGAGTAATTGCTAGGCTTCCAAAAATAAAGTGAGTTGTAACTTGCAAAAGGAGCAGATCAATGAAGATGAAAGCAGCAGTACTGGACGCTATTGGATCTCGATTTGAAATAAGAGAAGTGGATCTTGCTGCTCCAAAAGCCGGAGAAATATTGGTCAAGATCGCAGCGAGTGGACTTTGCGCAAGTGATTTAAATGCAATTGACGGAAAGCGAAAGCTTGTTCCTTTCCCAGCAGTGATCGGGCATGAAGCTTCAGGTGTTGTTGTCGAATGTGGGACTGGTGTTACTCGAATACAGCCCGGTGACCATGTGATCCTCTCTATTGTTCCGCATTGTGGCACCTGCGACTACTGCATAAGCGGACGACCAAATTATTGTTCAACAGCCGGAAATGCGATGGGCGCTGGAGGATTATTTGATGGAACTAGCAGACTCTCTGAAAATGGAGAAAGACTCAATCATTTTCTCACGGTTGCGTCATTTGCAGAATATGCGGTAGTCCCAGAATCTGGTGCTGTAGTAATCCCTAAGGAGATGCCTCTAGATCGTGCTGCTCTTATTAGCTGTGCAGTGTTGACTGGTTATGGTGCCGTCCATAACACCGCCAAGGTCAAGGCAGGATCGCGCGTAGCAGTTTTTGGTTGTGGCGGAGTTGGTTTGAACATTATTCAAGGCGCGCGGTTGGCAGGTGCTACGACTATTATCGCAATCGATGTAACGACAGAAAAATTAGATTTGGCAAAAAAAGTTGGCGCCACTCACATCATTAATGCAACAACCAATGATCCGGTTGCAGAAGTTAAAAGTATCTCAGGTGGAGTCGATTATGCCTTTGAAGCCTTGGGGCGCGAGGCCACAATTCAACAGGCCTGGGCAACCGTGGATGTCGATGGTGAGTTGATTTTGGTAGGCCTCTTAAAGAATGGTGCCACAATCACCCTAGATGCGGGCCCGTTCGTGAACGAGCAGTCTATTAAGGGCTGTTACTTTGGCTCGGCCAACCTGGCAAAGGATGTCCCATCGTTAGTAAAAAGTTACCTAAATGGCGCACTTTTCCTAGACGAGTTGATCTCCCAGAGGGTAGATTTACAAGGTCTTAATTCAGCTTTTGATCGATTAAGGTCTGGAGAGGGAGCGCGCAATGTGTTGGTCTTTGATTAATTCATCGCCGCGTAAGTACAAAGTTTCAGATCAGTTGCAGTCAACACGTGTACTGCAAATGAGCTGAATGTATGCCAAAAAAACATACCACTTACACACTAGGAGGACTTAAGTGAAGTTATCAAAGATAACTGCCGGGTCCGTTTCTGCAGCATTAGCTGTTGCACTAGCGATCCCTGCAATCGGAATGACATCTGCATCTGCTGCTTCAAAATGGAGCACGGTTACTAGTGCCTCACAAGGCGGCGGCACAGCTGCGCTTATTGCAGCCTGCCAAAAAGAAGGAAACCTCAACGTTATTGCATTGCCTCATGACTGGGCAGATTACGGTGTGATGCTAGATGGATTCAAAGCTGCATACGGCGTCAAAATAGATGAAGCAAATCCAGAAGGATCTTCACAGGAAGAAATCGATGCTGCTGTCACAAATAAGGGAACCAACCGCTCTCCAGATGTTTTTGATATCAGTACTGGTATAGCGTCAAAGTACCTTGGAACTAGTACTTTCTCACCATATAAAACCAAACTTTGGAATTATGTGGATGGGAATTCAATTTCAACAACTGGTGAAATTATCCCTAACTATGTTGGAACTTTGACTATTGGTTACCTTGGTTCGCTAGGGACGATCAAGAGTCTCAGTGACTTGCTTCTTCCTAAGTTCAAAGGAAAGGTTGCTTTGAATGGCGATCCTTTGACTTCTGGAACGGGACTTAACGGAATCTTCATGATCAACAAGGCTCTTGGCGGAACATTTGATGATGTGTCAAGGGGTGTTGCCTGGTTCAAGAAACTCAATGATGTCGGTAACTTCATCAACGTTAATCCAACGCAAGCAACCATGGCATCCGGCCAGACCCCAGTTGTTATCGATAATGGTTACGTGCAAGCAGCAGTTGTTAAGCAATATGCCGCTGCTGGCGGATCATGGAAGATGTATACGCCTGCTTCAGTTGGAGGTGGCTACAACAGTGCAATTTCTGCTTGGGCGCCGCACCCAGCATGTGCTCGCTTGTGGGAGGAATACACCCTCGGTGAAACCGGAGCGACTGTTTGGGCTGTCGGTGGAGCAACTCCGCGCATCTGGTCATGGCTTGTCAAAACTGGCCGTGCATCTGCAGCGGGAATTGCATCAATCGGCAAGAACAAAGTCAGCGCCGATCAAGCAACACCAGCTCAATCAGCTGCAGCACGTGATTACTTGAAGACCGCGTGGCCTGCAGCAGTAGGTTCACACTAATCAACGAGAATAATTAAGTTGACGCAACTTCAATACAGGAGAACCGGTTCTGCCAATGGCAGGACCGGTTCTCGGTATTGGCGCAGTAAGCGTGCTTACCTTGGGGTATTGCCCTTTCTTATTTTTAGTGGCGTTTTCTTGCTCTATCCAACATGGAGTGTAATTTCAGGTGCATTTCAAGATAAAGTAGGAAAATTCAGCACAGCAGAACTAAGAGCTGTCGTAAATTCCCCGATTTCACGACACGCTTTTTTTAATTCAATTGGAATTTCAGCGAAAACAGCAATCGCCGGCGCAATTATTGGCGGGCTCTTTGCCTGGGCATTAGTAAATGGCAAACCAGGTGGTTTCTTCTACAAATTCTCTGTTGCTTTAAGTTCGGTACTTGCTCAATTTGGTGGAGTAATGCTGACCTTCGCTTTTCTCGCCACCTTTGGTTTTCATGGCCTCGTATCTACCCTTGCAGTTAGATTCGCTCCTGGCAGTTTCCTGGCCCAATCTTCTTGGTTATATGGCATGAATGGTTTGACCGTTCTTTATACTTTTTTTCAAATTCCACTCATGGTTTTAGTTTTTCTGCCCACTTTACAAAATATGAAACCACAGTGGCGGGAAGCTTCAGATGCCTTGGGCGGCAAAGCTTGGGAATACTGGCTCCGCGTAGGCATTCCAATTTTGACGCCATCTTTTGTCGGTGCCGCCTTACTGCTGTTTGTTAATTCGTTTTCGGCGTATGCCACTGCGAACACGTTAATTAGCATGGCGGACTTCTTGACCCCACTAGAAATTTCTAGCGCGCTATCTAGTGAAGTTGGTGGAGCTAATCCGACTGAGGCTAAAGCTCTATCTTTCGTAATGGTTGTAGTTGTCATCATTGCCATGACTTTGTATACACTCCTGCGTCGCAGAGTCACCAAATGGGAAAAGCAACGATGAAGCAATCCTGGGGCACCCGCCTATGGCGTTGGACAATCATATTTCTAGTATCCCTCTATTTACTGGTTCCGCTTTATGCCATGCTTGATTTTTCCACGAAGCATTTTGCGATGGCTCGCCCTGGGCGAACATTAGAATCCTGGAAAGCCATAACCACGCAGCCAGATCTTTTTCCAGCCATTGTTCGTTCTCTCACAACTGCTGGAATCGTTATGGCGCTTATTCTTTTTCTTATTGTACCAACGGCGATCTGGGTACATCTCAAATTGCCCAAATTGCGTCGGGCATTTGAACTCATTTGTTTACTCCCACTTGCAATCCCTGCGATAGTAATTGTTGTCGGTATTGCACCGTTATATAGATGGATTTCTATTCATCTAACCGAATCTCCCATCACTTTATTTGGTGTTTACACAATGTTGATTTTGCCCTACACCTACCGCTCGCTATCCGCGTCCTTGGATTCTGTTGATATCCATACTTTGGCCGAAGCTGCTCAAACGTTAGGAGCCAATACTTCACGGATTATTTTTGGAATTATCATGCCCACCATTAAAACCGGAATTATTAATGGTTCCTTTATAGCGATTGCTTTAGTACTTGGTGAATATACGATTTCAAATATTCTCAACTATAAAACATTCCAAGTTGTTATTGCTCAGATTGGACGATCAAATGGGAACGTTGCCGTCGCAGTTTCGGTGGCTTCGCTTCTCTTTGTTCTGTTCATACTGCTACTTATCCCCACTAAAAAGCGTCATAGAGCAGTCCTTGACGTCGATGTTGCCTAAAGAATCTAATAGAAAAGGACCCATACGTTGAGCGCATCAGCATATGTACAGTTAGTTGATCTAGCTAAGTACTTCGGCAAGGTCAAAGCCCTCGATGGGTTTAGTCTTGATATCGCCGAAGGCGAGCTTGTGGCACTACTTGGTCCTTCGGGATGCGGAAAAACTACAGCGCTTCGCGCCTTGGCCGGTCTGCAGGAACTCGATCGTGGCAAAATGATTGTTTCTGATAAAGATATAACGTTCCAAAATGCTAATAAGCGCGGAATGGGCATGGTTTTCCAGGCTTATTCATTATTTCCGCATATGACGGCTCGTGAAAATGTTGAATACGGCCTAAAACTCCGCGCCCACAAAACAACTGGTGACAATCGTTCGTCCCGCTCGAACGAATTGTTGGAACTCGTTGGCTTATCTTCGCATGCAAACCACTTTCCTTATCAATTATCTGGCGGACAGCAGCAGCGAGTAGCGCTGGCGCGTGCTCTTGCAATTTCCCCCAAAGTTCTACTTTTAGATGAACCGCTGTCAGCACTTGACGCAAAGGTACGTACTCAGTTACGTGAAGAAATTCGTCGAATTCAAATGGAATTGGGCACGACCACATTATTCGTGACTCATGATCAAGAGGAAGCTCTCAGCATTGCCGATCGTGTTGGAGTTATGCGTAATGGCCAGTTAGAGCAAATCGCTGCTCCGGCAGAACTTTATGACCGTCCCAAGACCGCGTTCGTTGCAGAATTTGTGGGCTTGACCAATCCGATATCTGGAAAAGTTTCTGGAGGCTCCATTGAAATTTTAGGAGGAGTCGTAAAGACGTTGCCGGGATCAATTACATCGGGGGAAGGTATTGCGTTGGTACGCCCAGAAAGTATTGATGTAGTTGCAAGTAATTCTGGTAATGCAAGAATATTTTCTGTGAGTTTTCTAGGATCTTCGTGCCGATTAAGTATTTCTATGGCCGACGGTTCTCGCATCACCGCACAATTACCGAGCCCTGATGCAGTGGGCCTGACGGCTGGAGCAAAAGTAAAAGTTTCGTTATTGGATTTGCCAGTATTCGTGAAGGCTTTGGGATGAGTTTTGGAAAAATAGCCAAACTCGAAACATTTTCCAATGAATTTGTCTGCTTCGTACATGTAACCACCGATGAAGGTTTGACTGGATGGGGGCAGACCTCAACATACAATGCCGACATCACAGCCCAGGTTTTCCATCGTCAAGTTGCTCCATGGGTCTTGGGTCAACCAGCCGATGACATCGGTTTTTTAATTGATAGAGTCGAAGTCAAGGAACACAAATATCCTGGTAGTTACCGTTGTAGAGCTAGCGCCGGTTTAGATACGGCGCTTTGGGACCTCCGGGGTAAAGCAGAGAACAAGCCCGTCGTAGAACTGTTAGGTGGCAAACCACAAAAATTGCGCGCATATGCCTCGTCGATGAAACGTGACATAACCCCTCACGAGGAAGCAGAAAGATTGGTAGTTCTTAGGGATTTATATGGATTTGACGCATTTAAATGGCGCGTTGGAGCCGAATGTGGAGCAGATGTGGACGAATGGCCAGGCCGCACCGAAGAGGTCGTGCCTGTAGTTTCTCGCGCACTGGGCTCTGGGATATCCAAATTGGTCGATGGCAACAGTGGCTTCTCGCCAAAACGCGCAATCGAAGTTGGCCATTTATTAGAAGCCGAAGGGATAGAACATTTTGAAGAGCCGTGTAAATATTGGGAACTCGAAGAAACTAAGGCTGTTACGGATTCGTTGGCCCTTGATGTTACAGGCGGAGAACAAGATTGGGACCTAACTGCGTGGCAGCGGATGATCGATATGCGCGCAGTCGATATCGTGCAACCAGATGTTATGTATATGGGCGGGATCTGCAGAACGCTCAAAGTGGTAGAAATGGCGAAAAAAGCCGGATTGCATGTCACCCCTCATTCAGCAAATCTTTCACTTGTCACTATATGCACGATGCATCTACTAGGCGCTATCGATAATGCTGGTAAATATTTAGAATTTTCTATCGAGGGTCCTGATTATTATCCATGGCAACAAGAGTTATTTTTGGGAGCTCCTTTTAAGATCGAATCAGGTCAGGCAACAATTCCCTCTGATCCAGGTTGGGGTGTAGAAATAAATCCAGAATGGCTTTCCAAAGCCACCAGGCAAGTATCGATGGTGCACCATGCCTAAACCTGAAAGAGTTCGGTAGAAGCTCCAAGTGTGGGTTCGTGGCTCCCAGGATTCGGAGCTAAACAGTTCTATGAATGATGAATTGGAATCGACCTTCGACGAAATAAGTGCTACCCGTCATAAGTGGAAAGCCATCTCGTAAGAAGTGAGTTTGCTTCAGCTGAAGGTATAAATTTGATTTCGGCTTACTTGGACCCCACCCGATCAGTTCGGACTTTACAGCGTGAATTTCAGATACAGCTCGCACGGGGTGTTTCCCCACCGCTTCTAACGCTTTAAATACCGATCCAGTGGAAAATTTCTTTATAACGCTTTGAGATAAGTCG
>CAIUIT010000106.1 GCA_903899375.1 uncultured Actinomycetes bacterium | reverse complement strand
ACTGCGTCAAAGACGTAGAACTCTGCTTCTGGTGCGAAGAAGGCGGTATCTGCGATTCCTGTTGAACGCATGAACTCAACGGCCTTAGCAACGATTCCACGTGGGTCGCGGCTATAGGGGGAGTCATCGACTGGGTTATGAACGGAGAACAAGATGACGAGGGTCTTCTCTTTGCGGAATGGATCCACGAAAGCTGACTCTGGGACAGGGAGCAATTTCATATCTGATTCGTGAATCGCTTGGAAACCACGGATCGAAGAGCCATCAAACATCAGGCCATCGGTGAAGACTGCCTCGTCGAAGGATCCGGCAGGGACGTTGAAGTGATGCTGGATTCCGGGAAGGTCGATGAAGCGAACGTCGATGAGCTTTACATCTTCTTTTTTGATAAAGGCAAAAATTTCTGCAGAATTCTTAAACATTGTTCTCCCAATTCAGCCTGATCTGGCCAGATAGTTAAAGGGGGCGAGGCACATCGACGGGCCACGTTATGGGCGCAATGTTACCCTTCAGCCGTGCCAGATCAAGCCGGGTTTAACCGCAGATTCCTCGCCGTCCTCCTGGACTGGTTCATGTGCCTGGGGATAGCCCACCTGATCGTGGGCAACCTAGCTGGGGGCGCCCAATTCCTGCCCCTGGTGATCTTCTTCGTTGAGGTTGGGCTCTTGACTGCCCTGCAAGGCGCTTCAGCCGGACAGCGGATTCTGCGGCTGCGAGTCGTGGACGCCACGAACGGTGGTCAGATTTCGGTGGGTAGGGCCTTACGCCGCACCCTCTTTATCTGCCTGTTATTTCCTGCCATCTTCACCAAAGAGGGACGTGGCTACCACGATTGGTTTACACATAGCGTGGTGGTTAAGTACTAATCAACGCTTAGGGAGTTTTACACCCTTTGGCATCGGCCCCTTGGGGATAGGCATGTTCATTCCGCCAACGCCCTTAAGACGATTGCGAACTTCGCGGAGTTGGGCTTTCGATAATTTCTTTGGAAACTTCTTAACCGCTTTTTGCAGTTTTCGGATAGCAACTGCGCCGTCATAGTTACCCACATAAATTTCATGGACAGGGACACCAGGAACGAAGCGTTCGATTTTCTTCTTCTCATCGATGACTAAAGCGCGCACGGCTGGAGTACCTTCTCCCACCAAGATGATTCCAGCGCGACCAACGGTGCGGTGGACCATATCTTGATTGCGAGAGACATTTACTGCAGGTGTTGTCGAAAAGCCTTTGCGGATCGACATCAAGACGCTCGCTCCTGCGCCAATCTGGCCTTCAATAGAGGAGAAGGCGGCGGTGTTTGCAAAGCGAGTGAATGTGAAGAAACCAGCGAGCAGCCCCAATGGAATTGCAAGTATTCCGAAATAGATGGGGTGTCCGAGTCCAACGCCGGCAAAGTACCCACCGACAATAACAAGAAGGAAAATCAGAGCACACCAGACATAAGCCAGAGGCTTCTCGCGGCGAACTAACCCAAAGGCATCCTTGAGGACTGCCAATTGACCTTGCTTCTCTGGTTCAGCCATTCTCTTGCTCCTTCATTTTTTGACGCTCTACGTGGAGTTGCTCGGAGGTAATCGCGGTGCCACCTAGGCGGGCGGGTGCCCACCATTGACCCTCATGAGAGTGAGGATAATTGGATTGCACCGAATGTAAAAGTTCGAGCATCTTGACCTTCAGTTCCGCTTCAGCACGCTCAATATCTGTGCCTTTTGGAACGATATATGGCTCTCCAAAGGCAACATGAACCGGGTGTTTGTGACGTTTGAAATCTGGTTTGCGTTTTTTGGTGATGATCCGCTGACTACCCCATACGGCTACCGGGATAATCGGAACACCTGCCCCGATCGATAGCCGAATTGCACCTGACTTTAAATCTTCGATCTCGAAGCTGCGAGAGATGGTGCCTTCGGGAAAAATTCCGATGATTTCGCCAGAGCGCAGCGCTCGTAGCGCTGCGACAAAGGACGATGAACCGCTTTCACGGTCAACGCTGATGTGATGCATTCCGCGCATGAGCGGGCCGGCAACTTTGTGGTTAAAGATCTCTTTCTTCGCCATGAATCGGATGTAGCGTTTTGCGGGTAGAGCGCCGGTTCCGACGAGAGCGAAATCTAAATATCCGATGTGGTTCATGCAGAGAACAGCGCCACCTTCGCGCGGCAGATTTTCAACTCCCTGAAAATCAAATTGAACGCCGAGATATTTCCAGAAGGCTTTGATGGCAACAATTACTGGAGGATAAACGAGTTCAGCCACGAAGCAGCGCCTTCTTCTCTTGCGCTTGCTTATAGAGTCGACCGGCGCGATAACTGGAGCGAACAAGTGGGCCGCTCATAACGCCGAGGAAACCAATATCGGTTGCTTCTTGGGAAAGTTCAACAAACTCTGCTGGCTTTACCCACCGTACAACCGGGTGATGCTTTGGAGTGGGGCGCAGGTACTGAGTAATCGTGATCAGATCGCAGCCCGCTTCGTGGAGATCGACCAGGGCCTGGGTGACTTCTTCGCGAGTCTCACCCATTCCGAGGATCAAATTGGATTTAGTCACTAAACCAAAAGATTGAGCCTGCGAGATTACGTCGAGCGAGCGGTCATATCTAAAAGCTGGGCGGATCTCTTTGAAGATGCGGGGGACCGTCTCTAAGTTGTGAGCAAATACCTCTGGACGAGTTTCGAAGACTTCATTGAGTAGGTGAGGTTTGCCGCTGAAATCAGGGGCGAGCATCTCGACACCGGTACCTGGATTGAGTTCGTGCACAGCGCGAATCGTCTCGGCGTAGAGCCAAGCGCCTTCATCGGGCAGGTCATCGCGTGTAACGCCGGTGATGGTTGCATAGCGGAGCTCCATCGAACGAACTGACTCGGCGACGCGACGTGGTTCATCGCGATCGAGTGGATCGGGCTTTCCAGTATCGATATTGCAGAAATCGCAGCGACGGGTGCACTTCTCGCCACCGATCAAGAAGGTGGCTTCGCGATCTTCCCAGCATTCAAAGATATTTGGGCAGGCAGCTTCCTGGCAGACGGTGTGCAGGCCTTCGCTAATGACGAGCGAACGCAACTTCGTATATTCAGGTCCCATATTGGCCCGAGTCCTAATCCATTCTGGTTTGCGTTCTATTGGTACCGCAGCATTGCGTGCTTCGATGCGGAGCAGTTTGCGACCTTCGGGAGCGAGAGTCATGAAATCACCTTCGTTAGAGCGGATAAGATTTTAGATTCAACGAGAGGCACTACCTCTTCTATAGATATGTCACGATCAAGTTCCTTCGCCATCGATGTCACGCCCGTATCTGAATAACCGCAAGGAATGATCTTGTCGTAAGAGCTCAGCTCGGGGTTTACGTTGAGGGCGAAGCCGTGCATGGTTACGCCTTTAGCGACGCGCATTCCGATGGCGGCAATCTTGCGATCACCTTTCTCGTCACGAATCCAAACTCCAGAGCGTTCGCAATATCGTTCGGCGGGAATTCCAAATTCGATACAGACTTCAATCAGCGCACTCTCGACTTCACGGACAAAACCGACAACATCGCTACGGTTTTTCAACTTAACGATGGGGTATCCCACGATCTGTCCCAGGCCATGCCATGTGATTTTGCCGCCGCGATCGACATCAATAACTGGGGTGCCATCTAAGGGGCGATCTTCTGGCTTGGTCATGCGACCGGCCGTGTATACCGATGGGTGCTGCAAGAGAAAGAGAGTATTCGGAGTGGTGCCTGCGATGATTGCTTCGACGGTGTCTCGCTGTAGTTGCCAGGCCTCTTGATAGTCGAGGATACCCGCATGAACCACGACGGTCTGATCGACCAAGGTTCCAGCGGCAGTGCTCATAACCCCTAGCCTAATGTAGGTTTAACGTCATGACACTTCGGGTAGGAATCTCAGGTTATGGCCTTGCGGGCCGCTATTTCCATGCTCCGTTGCTTAAAGGAGCAGGGTTTGAGATAGCTGGGGTCCTGACAACTAACGAAGAACGCAGAGCGCATGCGCTTGCCGATTTTCCAGAGACTACGGTCGCCTTGAGCATGCCTGAACTCTTAGATCTGGGTCTGGACTTACTCGTTGTTGCTAGTGCCAACGTCGCACATGCCAGAGATGCAATCGCGGGGTTGCGCGCTGGAATTCCGGTAGTCGTTGATAAGCCGATGGGCCGCTCGATTCAAGAGACGCAAGAGATCATTGATATCTCCAAGGAGATCGGTGTCACTGTCACTACATATTTCAACCGACTCTTCGACAGCGACGCTTTGACAGTTAAGAA
The DNA here is from genome assembly GCA_903899375.1 of uncultured Actinomycetes bacterium. GTDB lineage: Bacteria > Actinomycetota > Actinomycetes > Nanopelagicales > Nanopelagicaceae > PALSA-747. The sequence continues at coordinate 35,421 of CAIUIT010000106.1, read as the reverse complement.
GATCATCGCCGAGGGAACGCTGGGGAAGATATTTCGTTTGGATTCGCGTTTCGAGAAATTTAGACCCGGTTCAAATCCAAAGAGTTGGAGAGAAGCAAGTAGCTTCGCGGATGGCGGCGGTAACCTACTCGACTTGGGCCCGCATCTGGTTTCACTTGCGCTTAATTGGTTTGGTCCTGCGGAAGTCGCTTACGCCTCCGTACGAAGTATCCGAGGACTTGCAGATGATGACATCGTGATTAACTTGAAGCATGCAACTGGTGTGGATTCATATCTTTCAGCGAGCTCAATCATTGGCGCCGGGGGACCGCGTATTCGGTTGTCGGGCACCGAAGGATCTTTAGTAATCAAGGAATTAGATGATCAAGAAGCCCGCCTGCGCTTGGGTGAGTACCCAGTCGGGGGAGTCTGGACTCCTCCTGCGATCACTGCAGCACAGATTTATCGCGGCGATGAAGTTATTGAATATCCAGGAGAACCTGGTAATTACTCGTTGTTTTATTCACAGGTTGCACTGGCTATCGCGGGTAAAGCTGCCTGGCCTGTTACGCCAGATGATGCATTAGCTGTTGCGAAGATTATCGATCAAGCACGCGCTATCTCTATTCGGTAAGTGCTTCTAGCGCTGTTGTGAGATGTGGGTAGTCCCAGATGAATCCGCTGTCTTGCAGCGCTTTTGGCAGTACTTTCGCTGATCCTAAGATTTCACTTGAGAAACCTCCGATGAGTAATTTCAGTGCAAAGCCGGGAACTGGAAGCAACGCAGGGCGGTGCACAGCGCGAGCTAGCGATCCGGTGAAATCTTGATTGGTCACCGGATTCGGTGAGGTGAGATTCACTGGACCAGAGATATCGCTATTCAAACAATGGATGATTGCTTTGATCTCATCGTGCAGCGTTATCCATGACCACCACTGCTTACCGGAGCCTAATTTGCCACCGAGGCCTAAGCGAAAGAGAGGCAATAGTCTGCCGAGTGCTCCGCCCGTTGGATCAAGCACCAATCCAGTACGAATCTTTACGATGCGAACGCCAATGGCTAAATCGGCGGCAGCTTCCCATTCGCGGCAGACTGCCGATAGAAAATCATCGCCCCCGCGATCGGCTTCAACAACAGCTCGATTTCCAGTTTCGCCATAAAAGCCGATGGCGCTAGCAGAGATAAATACCTTTGGCTTGAGAGTTTCGACAGCATGAGCGATTGTCGTTGTGCTGAGCAAGCGTGAGTTGAGAATTGTCGCGCGGTATTTTGCAGTCCAACGTTTATCTCCAACGCCAGCACCGGCAAGATTGATAATTGCATCAACGCCCTCAAGGGCGTCAAGATCAATGGTCCCCATAGTGGGATCCCATTGAACTTCTTCAGGCGATGTTGCCTTGCGGCGAACTAAGCGTTGTACGGAATGCCCTTCCGCCTTCAATTGACCCACGAGAGCAGTCCCAATTAATCCGGTAGAACCGGTAATAGCAATACGCATCGGCGAAATAAACCTAGAGACCTAGATCGGATTCAAAGCTGCCCTCTTCGAGACGTTCCTTGAGAGTAACTAAGAATCGAGCGGCATCTGCACCATCTACGATGCGATGATCATAGGAAAGACCAAGGTAGACCATTGAACGAATTGCAATCGTTTCACCGCCATCAGTTCCCTTCATGACCATCGGACGCTTGACGATGGAACCAATACCCAAGATGGCAACCTGTGGTTGATTAATGATTGGCGTATCGAAGAGTGCACCTCGACTACCAGTATTGGTGATGGTAAATGTTCCGCCGCCGAGCTCATCTGGAGAGATCTTATTATCGCGAGTGCGAGCAGCAACATCGGAGATGCGACGTGAAATTCCACCAATATTGAGGTCGCCTGCATCACGAATGACTGGAACCAACAAGCCACGTTCGGTATCCACAGCAATACCAAGGTGTTCGGCGCCATGATAAGTAATTTGATCGCCCTCAAGAGAAGAGTTGAGAACGGGATGTTGCTTCAGCGCTTCGCAGACAGCGACAGCAAAGAATGGCAGGAACGTGAGATTCACTCCTTCGCGAGCCGCAAAAGAGGTCTTAGCTTTATCGCGCAAACGAGCGACCTTCGTCATATCGACTTCAACAACGGTCGTGAGCTGAGCACTGATTTGTAGCGACTCAACCATACGCGCCGCAATTACCTTGCGTAGGCGAGTCATCGTGACGGTTGTTCCGCGCAGTGGTGAAACAGAGACTGGGGCTGCAGCCTTAGCGCCAGACTGAACTACTGCTGGTGCTGAAACTGCGACTGGCTTTACGGCAGCGAGGATGTCTTCCTTACGGATTCGACCCCCAATACCACTTCCCGTAACTGAAGCGAGATCCACGCCTTGCTCTTTAGCGAATTGTCGAACGATTGGGGTTACATATGAATCATCGAGTTGTGGAGCAACAGGTGCAGGCGCTGCAACTACAGGAGCGGCAACAGGTGCAGGCGCTGCAACTACAGGAGCAACAGGTGCAGGCGCTGCAACTACAGGAGCGGCTCCGGCTGCACCGATCAAAGCTAGGCGAGCACCAACCGCAACGGTGGAATCTACGGCGACATCGATCGCGAGAATAGTTCCGGTTGCTGGTGAAGGAATTTCGGTATCGACCTTGTCGGTAGAAACTTCGAGAAGTGGTTCATCTACATTGATTGCGTCTCCGACGTTCTTGAGCCAACGAGTAACCGTTCCTTCGGTGACTGATTCACCCAGAGCTGGCATCGTGACAACGACTCCTGAAGAGCTTGCAGCAGGTGCAGCGACAACTGGGACAGGTGGAGCTATTACGACTGGAGCCGCAGGTGTTTCGAGAACGACGGGTGCAACAGCGGCAGGAGGTGCGATCACTGGTGCGACAGGTACGGCGGCAACGCCATCTTCGATGACTGCCAACTCTGCTCCGACTGCGACGGTGGAATCAATGGCCACGACAATGCGCGTTAACGTGCCAGAGACGGGCGATGGAATCTCGGTATCAACTTTGTCCGTAGAAACTTCCAGGAGTGGTTCATCGACGTTGACGTGATCGCCTTCGTTCTTGAGCCAACGAGTTACTGTGCCTTCGGTTACGGATTCGCCAAGTGCTGGCATAGTTACTGAAAAGGTCATCGCATGTTCTCCTATTACCCGTGGGCGTGCAGTGGTTTGCCGGCTAATGCCATGTGAACTTCACCCATGGCTTCAGAGAGCGTTGGATGTGCGTGAATCAAGGGTGCGACATCATCGGCTGATGCTTCCCAGTTATAGATCAATTGCGCTTCGGCCAAAAGCTCACCGACGCGGGATCCCACCATATGAACGCCAAGAACTGGACCGTTCTTCTGAGCTACTAACTTGATCGAGCCGGCGGTCTTGAGAATATTAGCCTTACCATTTCCGGCGAGGTCATAACTGAGCTCGACGACGTCATATCCGCGCTCTTTAGCGATAGCTGTCGTTAAACCAACAGAGGCAACTTCTGGGTCGGAATAAGTAACGCGAGGAACGCCATCGTAATTAATTGGACGTGGATTAAGCCCGAATATTTCTTCGGCAACCAAGATGCCTTCGGCGAAACCAACGTGCGCCAATTGCAAGGTTGGGATCAGATCCCCGACGGCCCATATTCCAGGAATGTTGGTGCGACATTTGTTGTCCACCAGGAGATAACCGCGATCCATAGAGAGACCTTGCTCTTCATAACCAATATTTGCAGAGACCGGACCGCGTCCTACAGCAACAAGAAGTACATCGGCGGTAAAAGTGGCGCCGTTCTCCAAAGTAATAGTTACGCCTTCGGGACCCTTGGTCGCAGAGGCAAACTTCACACCGACTTCAAATTTGATTCCACGCTTGCGAAATGCTCGTTCGAGTTGTTTGCTAGAACTTTCATCTTCTAGCGCTACAAGACGGGGGAGACCTTCAATGATGGTGACTTCTGCACCAAAGGAGCTCCACACCGATGCAAATTCGCAACCAATAACGCCACCACCCAGAACGATTACTGATTTAGGAACGTATTCCATGGTCATCGCTTCATTACTTGTAATGATCTGCGTTCCATCAATTTCAAGACCAGGCAGGGTTTTTGCATAAGAACCGGTTGCGAGAACCACATTCTTACCTGTGTAGATAACGCCATTGGCTTCTACTTGATTCTTGGAAACTAGGCGTCCAGTGCCTTCTATATATGTAATGTTGCGCGACTTAACCAGACCTTGCAAACCTTTGTGAAGTTTGGAGATGACTCCATCTTTGTAGGCATTGACGGCCAACATATCGATCGAAACGAATTGTGCATTGACACCAAACTCTGCGGCATGACGAGTGTTATCTGCGATCTCACCTGCATGAAGGAGCGCTTTTGTTGGGATACATCCTCGGTGCAAGCAAGTTCCGCCAAGTTTGTCCTGCTCGATGAGAACAACTGATAATCCAAGTTGAGCGCCACGGAGCGCGCAGGCATAGCCACCACTTCCGCCGCCAAGGATTACAAGATCAAATTCGTTCACACTTCACCTTTTCTTGAGGATTCAGGGGAGCAGCACAGGGGGCTAATCCTGCCACGAGTTGAGCCGGTGCTCTCCTTCACTTAATTTTGTGATGCTGCTAACTCGGCTAGGGCGACCAAGGATCGAACGGTGACTCCAGTGCCCCCAACGGGGGTATAGCCGTGCGCCTCGTGGGTGAGGGCAGGTCCAGCGATATCCAGGTGGAGCCAAGGGAGGCTTTCAGGCACAAACTCCTTGAGAAACAGTCCGGCGACCAGCATTCCGCCATTCCTATTGGCTGGATTCGAGTTAATCATGTCTGCAGATGCAGATTGGAGCACCTCTTTAAGATCTTCAGGCAGAGGCATAGGCCAGAAGGACTCCCCAGAGATACCGGTGGCTTCGAGAAATAGCGTGCGAAACTCCTCGTTATTGGTCATCACAGCTGATGTCCGAGTGCCCAGAGCGATTACTTGCGCTCCCGTTAGGGTGGCAACATCAACCAACCCATCGAGCCCACCATTGCGTACGCCATCCTGTACCGCCCGAACCAGGCCGTCGGCCAAAACGAGGCGACCTTCGGCATCGGGGTTGAGAACTTCGATAGTCGTGCCGCCGAGAATTGTGATGATGTCACTTGGTCGAGTGGCTTCGCCGCTGATCATATTTTCAGCCAGACACGCGTAGGCATCGATGGCAACCGGTAATTTGAGTGTCGCAATTGCAAAAGTTGCAGCTACGACCGCAGCGGCACCGCTCATATCTGATTTCATATCAGACATGCCTACGACGCCTTTCAGGTTATAGCCGCCAGAGTCGAAGGTGATTCCTTTACCAACGAAGGCGAGACGCTTCTTGTGTTTAGCTGGAACGTAGGTGATATGAAGGAGGCGTGGAGGATTAGCTGATCCCTGTCCTACCGAGGAGATTCCACCGTAACCCTTCGCCTTGAGTTGTACCTCGTTAAGAACTTCGACTTTGATGCCAAGGGAAAGAGCGATCTTCTTCATCTGTGCAGTGAATGTAATTGGTGTCAGGTGAGATGGTGGAGTGTTGATCAAATCACGAGTTATTCCGACGTATTGGCCCAATACTTCTGCACGCTTGAGAGCGGTTTTAATCGAAGCGGTGCTGCCGAGTGAAGAAACGACGGTCGCTGACTTAAGTGGAGACTTCTGTTCGGCTTTGGAGGATCCACGGAACTCGTTAAATTCGTAGGCGCCAAGCGCGATACCTTCTGCTACAGCTGCAAACTCTTCTATATTAGTGATCGGGAGAGCAAAATCTGCCTGGCCATGTCCGATGAGCGCACGGGTTGCGGCACCAGCAGCGCGACGCAAGGTCTCGTGCGAGTAACTGACCGCGGTGGTTCCAAAGCCGGTGAAGAGAATCAGGCGTGGCGCAGAAAATGAGACTTTGGTTACTTCATCAACTTTTCCCGTAGCCCCGAGATCGTTGAGTATCGCCAGCAATTTCTTAGTGTCACGCGCGAGTGCGGGAATATGCTCAATGTTTGGGTGAATTGTTAGTTTTCCAGCCTTAGCCGAGAGGCCTAAAACGAGCACATCACTGGAAGTTTGCGAACTGGTTTTCAACGTAGCCATCTCATAATCCTCTCACTTATCCCTGGTAATTGAGAAGTCGAATCGACCGCAAGGGGGCAGAGTTGAGATAAGTTAGAGAAATGGAATCTCCGCTATTTGATTGGCATTCTCAGGTTGGTGCAAAGCTCGCTGATTTTGGTGGTTGGCAGATGCCGATCGAATACCCCAAGGTGATAGGCACGCTCACCGCTGGTGGCGTCATTGCAGAACATACGGCCGTTCGTGAAGTCGTGGGAATCTTCGATGTCTCACACCTGGGGAAGATCGAAGTTTCTGGCATAGGTGCACTGATGTTTCTTAACCGAATTTTCACCAATGACTTGGACCGGATCGGCCACGGCAGTGCTCAGTACAACCTCCTCTGCGATTCAACGGGTGGAGTTATCGATGACCTAATCATTTATCGCTACAGTGATGAAAAGTTTCTCCTGATCCCCAATGCAGCTAACTGCGCTGCTGTATTTGCCGTTCTGGAATCGGCCAATGATCTGGGCTTAACCATTAAAAACGCGCATCACAATTTTGGAGTCTTAGCGGTACAGGGTCCCAAGAGTAATGAACTTCTAGCGCTGCTTGGAATATCTGTCGATCTTGATTACATGGCTTTCACTGAAGTGACGATTCCTGGCCACGAAATTCTTGGTCGCGTCATCGTATGTCGTACTGGCTATACCGGTGAATTTGGATACGAATTGCTTCCTTCATGGGATGCCTCACTTCCATTGTGGGAGTTATTGGTGATCGCCGTCGAGAAAGTCGCTGGACGAATTTGCGGGCTTGGTTCCCGCGACACCTTGCGCACCGAGATGGGTTATCCACTGCACGGACATGAACTGTCGCTTGATATATCTCCGTTACAAGCAAATGCTGGATGGGCCGTTGCACTCGCCAAGTCAGATTTTCACGGACAGGCCGCCCTCGTTGCCGAAAAAGCACAGGGTGTCCCCAGAATTTTGCGAGGATTACTGGCACAAGATCGAGGTATTCCTCGGGGTGGCATGAACGTTCTGGATGCGGCGGGTGCCGTTGTTGGCGTAGTTACCAGCGGAACATTCTCACCAACTTTGAAGATCGGTATTGGACTAGCCCTTATTAACCCAGGCATTGCCATTGGCAGCGAATTATCTATTGATGTTCGTGGTCGCACCAGCGCGGTTAAAGTTGTGAAGCCACCATTTGTGGAGTCCCACGTCCGCTAAAGGTGTTTCTCTTTGCTCGCCACGATTACCGGGCGACCGGTGTCGAGCGTATAAACATCAATGCGATTATCAAAGGCACGCTTAAGTTCCGGTGAGTGAATAACTTCTTGTGACGCTCCGGAGAGCAAGACCTTGCCTTCTTTCATGACAACGATCCGCTCGGCAAACATGGCTGCTAGCGTAATGTCATGCATCGTTGAGATGATCGTGACGCCCTCTTCTTTAAGCATTTCTATATTGTTCAAAACCGAGATCTGATGGTGTAGATCGAGAGCGCTCGTTGGTTCATCCAAAAGAATTAATTCAGGCTCTTGCACCAGCGCTCGTGCGATGAGGGCTCGTTGCATCTCTCCGCCCGAGAGTTGGGCGACTAGATTGCTTTGCATCCCAAAGAGGTGAGTTTGCATAAGGACTTTATGAACGAATGAGCGGCTGGAAAGTGATTCATTTCCCCAACCATCGCGCTTGGAGCGACCCAACATGACATATTCGGCAACGGTCATTCCCTGCGGGATCTGCGGATGCTGTGGAACGAAGGCGACATTGCGCTTGTGACTCTTAAATACTTCAATTCCTTTGTCTTGAATGCTGCCAGAGTAAGGGGCCATCCCCAGAAGAGCTTTTAGGAAAGTTGTCTTTCCGGCACCGTTTGGACCTACTAAACAGGTCCACCGCTTGCTCTCAATTTCAAGAGAGATGTCATTTAGGACGATCTTTTCACCATAACGAACCGTTAAGTCTGTGACGATGATGCTCATTGCGTAACCTTCCTTCTATTGCGAAGTACAACTAGGAAGAACGGTGCGCCCACAAAAGCGGTGATGACACCGATGGGAAGTTCGGCGGGGGAGAGCAAAGTGCGAGCCCCCAGGTCCGCCAGTACTAAGAAAGCCGCTCCGGCCATCGCAATCGTTATAAGTGAACGATTAGTGACGCGATGGGTGAGACCGCGAACGAGATGCGGAACGACGATTCCTACAAAGCCGATAAGACCAGATGCCGATACAGCGGTAGCCGTGGCCAAGGTTGCAGCAGCTACGGCGATTATCCTCAACCGCTTTGGGTTAATTCCAAGAGAGTATGCCTCTTCATCACTCAGCATTAGACCATCTAATTGTTTAGCGACACTGAAGAGAATGATGAGAGCGATCGCAATGTACACAGATGACCAGGCGACGACGCTCCAACTGGCACTTGTTAGATCCCCAAGGATCCATGAGTACACAGGACGAAGCGCGGCACTATGTCGTTGCTGCAAATATGTTTGTATAGCGGTGGCAAATGAGCCCACCGCTATTCCAGAGAGCAGAAGGGAATTCGGGTCGGCGAAGAACTTTCCAGAGATGATAAAAGATGTGAAAACTGCGAGTACACCGCCCATGAATGCAAAGATGGGAAGCGCCCCATACAAGTTGTGATTGGTACTGGTGAGCGCGATCGTTGCTCCGAGCCCAGCTCCGCTGGCGGCCCCCAAGAGATATGGGTCGGCGAGCGGATTATGAAAAACGGTTTGATACACAGCGCCACTCGTTGCCAATGCAGAACCAACAAGAATTCCTAGGACGACACGAGGCAAACGCAATTCCATGATGACCGTTCGGTCTTGACCTGTACTTCCTCCGGGTAGATCAAAGAGCGTTTTAAATACTTTAAAGAAGTTGATGGAGATGGGACCAAAACTCACCGCTGCGATTGCTACGGCAAGCAAGATGAGTCCACAGAACACGGTGATACGCCAATTCCATATCTTGGCTATAGCTCCGTGCTCTGTAATCATGGTCTATTCCTAGTTAATCTTTGCTGTCATTTGCCCAATGAAGCGATAGAAATCCACGATGCGTGGCCCCCAGCGATCGGGAATATCGAGTGGAAGAACAATCACATGCCTGCTCTTAACTGCGGATATAGCTGACCATCCCGGCCGAGCTGCAACAGTTGCGGCAGATTCCCCGTACGGACCATCATCCAAGAAGATAATCTTTGGATTCGCCTTGATTATGGATTCTGCGCTGAGTTGCGGGTAGCCACCACCATTGGCGGCATCCGCGATATTCGCAAAATTGAAGTCGGAGTAGATCTGACCTATAAAGGTAGAAGAATCCGCCGAATAGAGGGTGTTGTCGATCTCATGGAAGATAGGTGTGGGATTTTTCTTACGATATTTAGCAACAATCTCAGAAATCTGCGCTTTCATTGTTGTTACCAACGCTTTGGCACGTGACGGATGTCCAGTGGCTTTACCAAGTGCGAGAAATTCTGCATAGGCCTCGCTGATGTTATTCGGCGTCACTTCAAGGAAGACATTGATCTTTAGTTTCAGTAAATCCTGCTTTATTGTGGCGGCATTTGTCGCCGATGATTGGAGGATGACGAGATCAGGACGATAGGCAGCAATCGCCTCCACATTTGGGGTGAAGGATGAGAGATTTGTAAATGGTGCTGTCTTAGGAAAGTCAGAGTTGTCATCGACAGCGATCACTTGCGAGCCTGCGCCAATTGAATAAAGTATTTCTGTAGCGCTCGGCGAGAGTGAGATAATTTTGGTCGGATTGCCTGATGCGGCCTCCGTAGCGGCTGCAGTAAAGATTGTCGAGAGAAGCATCGCAACTGACGCTAGGCCAGCCCATTTCCTTCTTTTGAACATAAAAAACTCCCTCAAGAGTTGAGGGAGGAATAATTCGGACTTTCGGATGGTCTCTAAGAGAGCATCTAAAGGCCCGACCTTCCTCCGAGGTCGGATACTTCGATATCTAAGAGAGGCGACCTGACTTAAGAAATCTTGCGATTTCAATACAGTTGCGGGACAGTGTCGGAATCTCACCGACTTCGCTCTAATTAATACCACCAGGCCCAAAAGGTTCTGATGACCGAAAGTTAGCACCAACCAGTGAGAACCCCCAACCCAATAGGTGGGACACGCCAGAGGGGAGTAGGGTTTTGCCATGGAATATCGTCGCCTCGGCTCATCAGGAATGTATGTCTCAGAGATTGCTTATGGCAATTGGATTACTCACGGCAGCCAGGTAGAAGAAGATGCTGCCATCAAGTGCGTTAAGGCCGCGCTCGGCGAGGGTGTAACCACTTTTGATACCGCCGATGTATATGCGGGAACTCGCGCTGAAACAGTTCTAGGCAAGGCTCTCAAGGGAGTCAAGCGCGAATCTTACGAACTCTTTACCAAGGTTTACTGGCCAACGGGCACTGGCAAAAATGATCGCGGTCTCTCTCGCAAGCACATCATGGAATCAGTGCATGCTTCGTTGAAGAGATTGAATACCGACCATATTGATCTTTATCAAATGCACCGCTTCGATGTTGAGTCTCCATTGGAAGAGTCGCTGCAAGCCTTTGAAGATCTAGTGCGACAAGGCAAGGTCAACTACATCGGCTTCTCGGAATGGAATGCAGAACAAATCAAGGCAGCTTTGCAGATTCAAAAGGAGAATGGTTGGACGCGTTTCGTCTCTAGCCAGCCACAATATTCGATGCTCTGGCGCGTTATTGAGAAGGAAGTTGTTCCCCTTTCCCAGCAAGAAGGAATTGGCCAGATTGTCTGGTCGCCGATCGCACAGGGAATTTTGACCGGCAAATACTTGCCAGGCAAAAAACCACCAGCAGGATCGCGCGCAACGGATAAGAAGTCCGGAGCCGGATTTATTTCGCGTTGGATGACAGATGATGTTTTAACAGCAGTGCAGAAGTTGAATCCAATCGCACAAGAGGTTGGCCTTTCAATGTCGCAGCTCGCATTAGCGTGGGCGTTGCAGAATCAGAATGTATCGGCAGTTATTATGGGTGCAACTAAGCCACAACAAGTAAAAGAGAATGTTAAAGCCGCTGGCGTAAAACTCGAACCGAGCGTTATGGTCGCCATTGACAGCGTTCTCGGTGGCCTTCCAGAGCGTGACCCATCAAAGAACGAAAGCCCAAACCCGAGGGCTTAGGCTTTCGATAGGACGAACAAGTAAAACTAGATTAAATCGCCGCGCTTCACTTGAGGTGCGGGTGCGCGCATGCGACGCATTTGAGTAGATCGTAACCATCCATACATTCCTAATCCCTTAGTTGATTGACCAGGGAATTTGGCAGTCACAGCTTTGCGAATTCGTCGGGTCATAAAGAATCCAGAGAGAACCGTGTATAACATTGCTGCATACATGAAGAGAATCGCAATAAGCGAGACGAACTTATTGTGGACGACGCTGAGTACAAGTACTGTCGCTACGGCGGGGAGGAAGTACTCGCCAACGTTGCGTCGGGAGTCGATGTAGTTTCGTACATATCGACGCACCGCTCCCTTATCGCGTGCAGGAAGGGCGTTCTCTTCGCCACGCATGTATGCCGCACGAGCGGCAAGACGCTTTGACTTCATTTCGTCGCGATCGCGAGCCTTTGTCGCCTTCGTCGCTGGTGAAGTGATTGCATTTATCTTATTGAGCGCTTCTGCATCTTTGCGCTTTGGTGTCGGAGTGTCTTTAGCCATGTGGTTAAGGTAGAGCCAGCATTCGCTCTAGCGCAACTCGTGCAAAGTGGGCGGTTTTCTCCTCAACGGAGATCTGGTTGAGAACCCGCCCGGAGGCAAGGTTTTCCATGGCCCAGACGAGGTGGGGGAGGTCGATTCGATTCATTGTCGAGCAATAGCAGACGGTTTTATCCAGAAAGACGATCTCTTTATCAGGGTTGGTGCGGGCCAGCCTTTGAACAAGGTTGAGTTCGGTGCCAATTGCCCACTTGGATCCCGCTGGCGAGGATGCGACTGTTCTGATAATCATCTCGGTGCTGCCAACGACATCTGCCGCCATGACCACATCGTTCTGACACTCTGGGTGAACAAGTACCTGCACTCCCGGGACTCGCGAACGGACATCGTCAATATTTTGAGGAGTGAAACGTCCGTGAACCGAGCAATGCCCTCGCCAAAGAATCACCTTGGCATCTAAGAGTTCTTGATCAGTGAGACCGCCTTGAGGTTTCCATGGATTCCAGATGACACAATCACTCGCTTGTAGCCCCAGGTGCATGATCGCGGTGTTACGACCCAGATGTTGATCTGGCAGAAAGAAAATCTTCTCTCCTCGTTCAAAGGCCCAACTCATTGCTCGCTGCGCGTTAGATGAGGTACAGACCGCACCGCCATTTGCTCCGGTGAAGCTTTTAATCGCGGCTGTGGAATTCATATAGGTAATCGGAATCGTTCTAGCGGCGATACCCACCTTTTGGAAGTGTGCCCAAGCGGCTTCAACTTGTTCTGCACCGGCCATATCGGCCATCGAACAACCAGCTGCTAAATCAGGGAGTATTACCTTCTGCTGGGATGAAGTGAGAATGTCGGCTGACTCGGCCATGAAATGTACGCCGCAGAAAATAATGAATTCTGCATCCGGGTTACTTGCCGCCGATTGCGCCAATTTGAAAGAGTCGCCCGTGATATCTGCAAATTCAATAACTTCATCGCGTTGGTAGTGGTGACCCAAGATCATAGCCCGCTCTCCAAGAGCGGCTCGTGCCCGATGAGCTCGTTCTACCAGAGCGGGTTCGCTCATCGCGGGCAGCTCTCCCTCGCAGGAAACCCCGCGTTCGCTCAGCGGATCGCTATTTCGTCCCAGTATCAGCAAGTCTGACAAGGTTCCAAAGGCCATAGGAAGATTTTAGGGGTATTATTCCGACCATGAGTACTGAAACCGCCCAAGAAGTCACCATTCAAACCGCAACGGGAATCGCCCTAACAGATGTGGCCGCAGTAAAAGTTGCTGCACTCCTCGCCCAAGAAGGTCGCGATGATCTTGCTCTGCGTGTTGCCGTTCAACCTGGCGGTTGTTCTGGACTGCGTTATCAGTTGTATTTCGATGATCGTTCACTGGATGGCGACACCATTTCTGCCTTTGGTGCTGTCAAGGTCGTTACCGACAAGATGAGCACCCCATACCTGATGGGTGCGTCAATCGATTTCGTTGACACTATCGAGAAGCAAGGATTCACCATTGATAACCCCAACGCTCAAGGCTCATGTGCCTGTGGCGATTCATTTAACTAACTCTTAAAGTCACAATGAAAGTTGCCGTCGCCGGCTCGGTTGGTCGCGACCATTTGATGACATTCCCAGGAAAATTCACCGATTCGCTCGTTGAGGGTTCTCTGGCAAAAGTTTCGCTCTCTTTTCTCGTAGATAATCTCGATATCCACCGCGGTGGATGCGCAGCAAATATTGCCTTCGGAATGGGCGCGCTCGGACTTAACCCACTATTGGTTGCAGCAGTTGGCAAGGATTGGGCCGATTACAACGATTGGCTCATTCGCCACGGTGTAAATACAGAACATGTGCGCATCTCTAAGGACCTATATACCGCTACTTTTATCGTGACAACAGATGAAGAACTCAACCAAATTGCATCCTTCTTTCCTGGGGCGATGTCTGAAGCACGAGAGCTCGATATCGAAACAATCGCATTCCGTGAAGGAGGCATTGACCTCTTTCTGATTGGCCCAGATGATCCAGAGGCGATGATTCGCCATTCACATAGCGCCCGGCGCCTGGGAATCCCTATGGCGGCAGATCCATCGCAACAACTAGCACGCATGGATGGCGATCAAGTGAAGCAGCTTGTCATTGGAGCTAAGTATCTATTTCTCAACGAGTACGAGTTAGCTCTTATGTTGCAGAAAACTGGTTGGTCAGATGCAGAATTATTTGATCAGGTTGCAATTCGCGTTGTGACTCTTGGAGCAAAAGGTGCCCGCATTGAAGAGCACGGCAAAGAGACTCTCACCGTTGGTGCGCCCATGGAAAAAGCGAAGGTCGATCCCACGGGTGTCGGCGACTCTTTCAGGTCAGGATTCTTGTCTGGACTTTCATGGGGTCTTAACCACGAACGTTGCGCGCAACTTGGTTCGATGGTGGCCACATTCTGTTTAGAAACAAAGGGCACGCAAGAGTATCTCTTTGATCGTGAAGAATTTATGGAACGCTTTCGGGAAGCTTACGGAGATGGTGCGGCAGATGACGTTGCCTCCCACATCAATCCGCGGATGGGTTTATAAGCTCTTTACTAAGTATTTGTTGATTCCTACGATCGAATATTGATTCTTCGTCATGCGCGACCAAGCTATCAAATCGGGGAGAGTGGCAGGGTCATCGCTCAAGAGAGTGACCTCTGGGTTTGTTTCTAGCGCCTTCGCCAATTTGATAATAGGAATTGGACAACGCATCCCTATGCAGTTGAGCTCCACTTACTTTCTGAGATCTTCCACGATTATTTTTAGTGTCTTAAGAAAAGCCTCGACGTCAACTAAAGTTGTTTGATTATGTAGCGTCATACGCACATTTCCATGGGTGAGTAACCCCATTGCGGCAAGAACGTGACTGGGCTCCATGTTGGCCGAACTACAGGCAGAACCCGAATCAACGGATATGCCCTGGCGGGTCAATTCATTGACCAGACGCTCGGCATCTATATAAAGCAGCGAAAATGAGAGCAGGTAGGGCACGGTGGTGTTAGAGCTTCCAGCGATATCTACATCACCAATCTCTGCCGCTAAGAATTGGCGGATCCGGTTGTTGTATAAGAGCAAGGATGCGCGGTTTTCTGCGTAGTCGCGAGTATGAGCTTCGAGGGCGATCGCGCTTGCCATCACCAGTGGAATAGATAACTCTGAGCTAGAAATTCTTTGATCAATGTGTGGAAGAGGGTTGCGCCAGATCGATCTATCGGCAACCGCAAATACCCCAAGTCCCGTTGGACCTTCCCAGGCCTGCGAATTCCACAAAGCAGTACTCCAGTTTTGAGGAAGGGCTATCGCAGCCCCAGATGCACTCGCATCTACAAAGAGCCGGCCCGTGAATTCCGAGGGCTGGGCGGAGATGATTCCGGTCTCGCCATTGAGCGTCTGCCAGGACAATAGATCTGTGGGGCGCCCTTTGGGGTATGCGATGGATCCATCGAGGGCTACTGAGAGCTTTTCACCGTGGTGAAGATTGGCCAGGGCGTAAATTTCCGAACGGTCGACCGCCGAAAAGTAGAAGCGGGACCCCTCTTGCAGAACGCTTGAGGATCCAAGGTGAAAACCGAGAGCCGGGTCGGAGAGAAAATCGACCTGATTGCTTCGGATTCCGAGGTGGGCAGCGAATATCTCCTTGGCTTCGTTGAGCAAGATTGCTGCCTGCCGAGATTCACCGTGAATTTTGGAGGGATCTGCCCAACCCCGGTCAAAGGCATCGGCTATAAAGGCCCGAGCAGCAGGGTGAAGCGGGGATTCGCGCTGGAATTGGTTTGTGATTGAACCCACCCTGAGAACGGTACCCGTCGTGGACACGCTTAGCGAGCGAGATGGTTATCCTTCTCCCTATGCGTCGTACCCGCCGAATTATCGGACTTTTAGCCCTTTCGACGAGCACATTGCTGCTCACCTCATGCTCAAACCAAAATATCTCAGGTTTGGGATTTCCAAAGGGGGTGTCGAGCGTAAATGACACCTCCGGACCGCTTTGGTACTGGGCTTGGTACGCGGGAGCCGTAGTCGGAATCATCACGCTGATCTTGATCTTCTGGCCAATCGTCTTTCACCGTAAAAAGAGCGACGAATTTCCGAAGCAGACGCGTTACAACGTTCCCGTTGAAGTCGCCTACACCCTTATTCCATTTTTGATCGTTGCAGTTTTATTTGGCTACACCGCACGTGATGAGTCACGCATCATGAAGGTCGATACGCCTGCTACTGCGCCACACAATATTCATGTTAATGCGATGCAGTGGTCATGGCAGTTCACTTACAACGATGCACCCAGCGCACCGACAATTACCGGAACTCCTTCACAGCGCCCAGAGCTAGTGCTTCCTCTGGGGGAGAAGGTGCTCTTCACCATCACTTCCAGCGATGTAGACCATGGTTTCTGGATCCCTGCCTACATGATTCAAATACAGGCGTTACCGCACGTGGTTAACCGACTGGAATTTGCTGCAGAAAAGTTAGGAACCTTCCCAGGGCGTTGCAACATCCTCTGTGGCCGCGACCATTCACAGATGCTCTTTGAGGTCAAAGTTGTTACACCAGCTCAGTACACCGCTTACATCAACTCCTTGAAGGTGGCATAACAATGACGACTTTTGTAGAACCAACAACACCTACTTCCACCTACGGAGCCATTGAACCAAAGGCAAAGTCCAAGGGTCGCCTCTTCGTAAAGTGGATCACATCAACTGATCACAAGACGATCGGGTACATGTATCTCATAACCGCCTTCGGTTGGTTCATCATCGCTGGAATTTTGGCACTTGTGCTTCGTGCTGAACTGGCGCGACCTGGTCTGCAATTCCTAAGCACAGAGCAGTACAACCAGATCTTTACCATGCATGGAACTGTGATGTTGCTAATGTTCGCAACTCCACTCTTCGTTGGATTCGCAAATGTCATCATGCCTTTGCAAATTGGAGCGGCCGACGTGGCTTTCCCACGCCTCAACATGCTCTCATATTGGCTCTATCTATTCGGTGGCCTTATGGCTTTCGGTGGATTCTTGAGTCCAGGGGGAGCAGCCTCATTCGGTTGGACCGCATACGCACCTCTTGCGAATAGTCAGTATTCGCCAGGAATTGGTGGCGATCTCTGGGTGATTGGGTTGGCTATCACTGGCCTTGGAACCATCATGGGTGGTGTTAATTTCATTACGACCATCTTCACGATGCGCGCACCGGGAATGACGATGTTCCGCATGTCGATCTTCACTTGGAACATCCTGCTTACATCTATTTTGGTTCTTCTTGCTTTCCCACCTCTTGCAGCTGCTTTCCTAGGTTTGGAAAGTGATCGACTCTTTGGTTCGCATATCTTCGATTCTGCCAACGGTGGAGCGATGCTCTGGCAACACTTATTCTGGTTCTTCGGCCACCCCGAAGTTTATATTCTGGCCCTTCCATTCTTTGGAATTGCTTCAGAGATCTTGCCGGTTTTCAGTCGTAAGCCGATCTTTGGCTACAAAGGCTTGATCGCTGCGACAATCGGTATTGCTGCACTTTCTGTTTCTGTGTGGGCTCACCACTTGTACGCATCGGGTCAAGTGCTTCTACCGTTCTTCTCCTTTATGACCTTCCTGATCGGTGTTCCGACCGGAGTTAAATTCTTTAACTGGATCGGCACAATGTGGGGCGGCTCGCTCACATTCGAGACACCGATGCTTTTCATCCTCGGTTTCTTAGTGACATTCCTATTCGGTGGAATAACCGGAATTATTTTAGCCAGCCCACCCATGGACTTCGCGGTGTCAGCTTCTTACTTTGTCGTCGCTCACTTCCATTACGTGCTCTTTGGCACCGTTGTCTTTGCGATGTTTGGTGGCTTCTATTTCTGGTGGCCGAAGATGACAGGGCATATGCTCAACGAGCGCCTCGGAAAGATTCACTTTTGGACTTTGTTCTTTGGTTTCCACCTCACATTCCTTGTGCAACACTGGCTCGGAATTAAGGGAATGCCACGCCGCTACGCTGATTACTTAGGTACTGATGGATTTACGACCCTCAATACGGTCTCTACGATCGGTTCCTTCTTGCTAGCGCTCTCTATGTTGCCATTCATGGTCAACGTCTGGATCAGCCGTAAGTCTCCTAAGGTCACCGTGGATGATCCTTGGGGTTACGGAGCATCCTTGGAGTGGGCGACCTCTTGTCCGCCTCCACGCCACAACTTCACATCGATCCCACGGATTAGATCTGAGCGACCAGCTTTCGATCTTCATTATCCGCATATGGCACACACGGATGGCGGTCACTAAATGAAGGCTGGATATAAGCTCTTTGGATTCCTGGCGGTTTTCTATGCAATTCTTGCGGTCATTTATTGGCAGCTCGGGGGAGAACCTCTAGGCATAACTGCTATTGGACTCAGCGGGGGACTAGCAGCCACGATCGGTTTTTACCTGTGGACCAACAATAAGCGCATGGGGATTCAACCTTCTGATAACGATGAAGGCGAAATTGCTGATCTAGCCGGCGAACTTGGTTTCTTCTCTCCACATTCGTGGTGGCCACTTCCGCTGGCCCTATCTGCCTGTGCAATGGGCTTAGGGCTGGTCATTGGTTGGTGGTTGACCGTTATTGCTCTTGGTTCACTCATCGTAAGCATCATCGGCTTTACTACCGAATACGAGAAGCCAGACCTTACTTCACACCACTGATAAGGAATTCCGACTTATCGCTGCTCTTCAAGGCTGTTGCCATAAAAGCGAGATAGGCCATCGGTGCAATTGCAACCAAGGCCAGGAAAATTACGACGATGACATTTGACATCTCTGCCCCCTTACGCCGAACCGAACTATTCGGTTCTCTTGAATGGCATAAGAATCAAGGATCTCCCTGTGACGAATCTGTCATGCGTCTCGGGTATTCCTGCGGGTTTACTGAATTAACTCTGAGAGCGTTTGAGCTCGTGAATTAGTGGTGACCTTCTCCAAGTTCTTTCAGGTCTGTCAATGTAGGTGCAGGGATCTGCGTAGCATGGGCGCGGTTCATACGAGCACGTAACTTGCCCTTCAAGCCAACTGTTGCAGATGCAGGGAGCGGGGCTGCAAGCGCCTCTGGGCGTTGATGTTGAGTCAGCGTCCACTTCTTAGCGTCAGACAGTGGCTCATGAACTTCGAGCATCTCGCCATTAGGCATCATTACCAAGCGCCCGGTCTCTCGACCATGGAGCACAAGATCTCGATCGCTTCGTTGCAACGATAAGCAGACCCGCTTTGTAACAACGAAGGCGATAGGTGGGATTACGAAGAGTCCGACTCGCGTGAACCACATGATTCCATTAATTGTGAGGTGGAAGTGTGTAGCGATGATGTCGTTTCCGCCGTTGACGATAGTGATCAAGATGAAGACGATCGATGTAACGCCTAGTGCAGTACGGTTTGGTGCATTGCGTGGACGGTCTAAAAGGTGGTGCTCACGTTTATCGCCAGTGAACCAGGATTCGATAAATGGATAGAGCGCCATTCCAGTAAAGAGAATGCCCGGCAGGATCAAACCAGGAATCAAGATATTCCACGAGATTGTGTGGCCGAAGGCATGGGTCTCAAGTGGGGGAGCGGCGCGGACTAGACCGTCGAGCCATCCCATGTACCAGTCGGGTTGCGATCCAGCAGAAATCTGACCAGGCGTATATGGGCCGACGAGCCAGATCGGGTTAATCGAAGCAACGGCGCCGAGGAATGCAGTGACACCAAAGACTACGAAGAAGAACCCACCAGCTTTTGCCATGTACACGGGCATTAATGGATAACCGACAACGTTCTTCTCGGTGCGACCTGGGCCTGGATACTGCGTGTGCTTCTGGTACCAGACCAACATCAAGTGGATAGTGATCAGAGCCAAGAAGAGACCAGGCAAGAGCAATACGTGGACGATAAAGATGCGAGGAATAAACGCAGTTCCCGGGAAAGCTCCGCCAAAGGCGAAGAAGGAGAGATAAGAACCAACGACTGGGATCGCTTGCAAGATAGCTTCTGCAATACGAATACCTGTACCAGAGAGCAGGTCATCTGGAAGTGAATAACCCAAGAAACCTTCAACGATTCCAAAGGTAAGAAGCCCGACTCCGATTAACCAGTTAAATTCGCGAGGCTTGCGGAAAGCTCCGGTGAAGAAAACGCGGAACAGGTGAGCCACGATGGCAGACATGAAGATAAGGGCCGACCAGTGATGGATCTGTCTCATCAATAGTCCGCCACGAACATCAAAAGACAGACGCAACGTAGAGTCATAGGCGGCTGACATGTGTAATCCGTTGAGAGGTAGATATGAACCGTTATAGATTACTTCTCGCTGGGAAGGGTCAAACCAGAAGGTGAGAAATGTTCCCGTAAGCAGCAGGATGATGAAAGAGTAAAGGGCGATCTCGCCCAACATGAATGACCAGTGATCTGGGAAGACCTTGGTGAGGTTCTTCTTCAGCCATTTGGCAGCTCCGGTACGTTCATCGACGTAATTGGCGGCCGCTCCTGCAGCTTTTTGAGTCGGCTTCATTATTTGTCACCCATGTTAGTTAGTAGTGAGTTATCCATTAGATGAGTTCCGCTCCCAGAAGCTAGGACCGATTGGAACGGTAAATGGTTGTACGGCGACGAGATATCCATCTGCATCAACAGTGATGGCAAGTTGTGGAAGCGGGCGAGCGGCTGGTCCGAAGATCACCTTTGCTCCACGAGTCACATCGAATGTCGATTGGTGACAAGGACAGAGCAAGTGATGGGTCTGTTGTTCGTAAAGTGCTACTGCGCAACCCATGTGGGTACAGATCTTAGAGAAGGCGATGATGCCTTGATACGTCCATGAAAGTTTCTGTGGATCCAAGTTGAAATCTTCAGGACGGAGACGAATTAAGAGGACTGCATCTTTGCCGGTGTTCTCAAGAGTTCGTTCCGTACCCGCTGGAAGTTCTGGAAGCACCTGCGCGACAGCCCCAACTTCTAGGTCTGAAGCTTTTATTGGTGTTCCTGCCGGGTCGAGAAGAAGTCTAGTTCCGGCGGTCCAGTCAGTTGTGGTGAAGAATTTCTTAGGAAGTGGCCCGGTATCGCGCAAAAGCACGAGCGGAGATAGACCGACGAGTCCGAGGGAAAGTCCGAGGGAGCGCTTAATCAAACTACGGCGACCCAGACCTGCAGAACCACCGCGCTCTTTAAAGGCGGCGACGAGTTCATCACGGTCGACTTCTTTGGAACGAAATTCATGACGCTCGGCGATCTCTTCTTGATCGGGCATCAACTTCTTGGCCCACTGAATTGCACCCAGACCGATGAACAGTGTTGATGCTGTTAATCCAAGACCCAGGAGGATCTGCTGAAGATTTGTGCTACCCATGATCGGTAGGTAGACATATTTGTCGCTCTTTACATATATGTATGCAGCGATAGTAAGTACTGTTCCAAGTGCTGAGAGCATGAAGAGGATCGCGACTTGGCGTTCAGCACGCTTGGCTGCAAGGGGATCTGAATCTGCATTGCGGTGAACATGGGCTGGAAGACCAGGATCTTCGAAGCGTTCGATCTGATTGCTCATATTATTTCGCCTTCATTGCGAGCCATACCGCTGCGCCGATTAAGAGGCCGAGTCCAAGGACCCAACCAAGTAGACCTTCAGTAACAGGGCCTACGCGTCCGAGTGAAGCACCACCTTGATTCTGTTCATGGTTTGCAGCCTGCAACCATTTAATGATCGATAGCTTCTGCTGTGGAGTAATCGTTGCATCAGTGAACTTAGGCATCGACTGTGGTCCGGTGATCATGGCTTCGTAAATGATCTTTGGAGTAACGCCCATAAGCGAAGGCGCATATTTACCATTAGTGAGTGCTCCGCCTTGACCGGCGAAGTTGTGACACATGGCGCAGTTAGTTCTAAATAGCTGGCCGCCGAGCGCGGAATTTCCATCGCGTTCATAGGCGAGAGATTCATTGGTTACCGAACTTGGCCCGGGTGCCAATGAAGCGACATAAGCAGCCAAAGCCGCTGTTTCTTGCGGGTTATAAAGAGGCTTCTTCTGCATTGCCTGTTGACTCATATCGGCCATCGGCATGCGTCCAGTACCTACTTGGAAATCTACTGCGGCAGAACCCACACCAATAAGAGACGGCGCAATTGATCCGCCTTCAGCGTGCAGTCCATGACAGGAAGAACAGCCGCGTAGGAAAATAGCTTTTCCTTGCGAGACGAGCGTAGATGTGCCGGTCGTCATCGGGGTCTGCGCACCTGGAAGTGCAGATGCAACTCCAAATGCTGTACCGATAGTAAAGAGAGCAGCCACAACCAAGATTGGTCCAGCGATACGAGTACGACGGAAGCTAGAGATACGTTTCACAGATAGCTCCTATTTAATCAAGTAGATCGTCGAGAAGAGGGCGATCCAAACAATGTCTACGAAGTGCCAGTAGTACGAAACGACAATCGCCGTCGTTGCTTGGGAATGTCCGAATTTGCGAGCCTTGGCTACGCGAATTAAAACGATGAGAAATGCAATGAGCCCACCGGTTACGTGCAGACCATGGAAACCAGTTGTTATATAGAAGACTGATCCGTAAGCGCGCGACGAGAGAGAAAGTCCATCACGAACGAGATTTGCATACTCATAAACTTGTCCTGCCACGAAGAACGAACCCATCAAGAAGGTGAGAGCGAACCATTCACGCATTCCCCACTTGGAGAATTTGTATAGAGGACCAGTGCGTTTGTTTTGAAAACGTTCAGCCGCGAATACACCGAACTGACATGTTACCGACGAGAGCACGAGAACCGTCGTGTTAACGGCTGCGAATTTCACGTTGAGCATGCCGGTTGATTCAAGCCAAATCTTTGGGCCTTGAACAGCGCGCGTGGTGAAGTACATGGCAAAAAGTGCTGCAAAGAACATCAACTCTGAGGAGAGCCAAACGATGGTGCCGACGGCGACCAGGTTAGGGCGGTTGTTCTTGGCCGGGGCTTCTAGTGTGGTCACGGGCGCATTATTCCTGATTTCCCCACGCTTTAAGTACACGGCGGTCAGATTGGGCACGCAATTCATGGGTGAGCCTTGTCACCCAAAAGATAGGATTCGCGCATGGAAAATAGCAAGATTTCTTGGGAGCGGTTAGTCGCGCAACTGGCCGATCACGAAGATATTGACGCTGAGCAAGCCCGGTGGGCAATGGGCGAGATTCTCGGTGATCGAGCCGAAAAAGAGGCGATCAAATCCTTCCTTCTAGGAGTTCAGGCCAAAGGAGAGACCGCCCAAGAAGTTGAAGCCTTCGTCGAGGTGATGTACGAACATTGTGCTCCAATAACCATCCCGGGTAGGGCGGTAGACCCCGTCGGCACAGGTGGAGATGGCGCCAATACGATAAACATATCGACCACGGCAGCCATCATCGCTCACGCTGCCGGTGCCCGAGTAGTCAAGCATGGAGCCCGCGCCGCATCCTCTAAATCAGGGGCTGCCGACCTTTTGGAGGCCCTAGGAGTCAATATTGACCTCAACGGAGAGCAAGTCGCTGCTTGTGTAGCAAAGATCGGAATCGGCTTCTGTTTTGCCCCCAAGTTTCACCCGGCGATGAGATTTGCCGCTCCGGCTCGTAAGGAGTTAGGG
Source organism: uncultured Actinomycetes bacterium (assembly GCA_903899375.1). Lineage (GTDB taxonomy): Bacteria > Actinomycetota > Actinomycetes > Nanopelagicales > Nanopelagicaceae > PALSA-747. The sequence goes on along the minus strand of CAIUIT010000106.1, from coordinate 12,045 downwards.
CAGGCCTCGGTCTTCAATATCTTGGGCCCCCTGGCCAATCCGGCCAAGCCCGCAGCGGTTGCCATCGGAGTCAGCAAGGCTCGGGTCATGCCGATTATGGCCGACGTTCTGCTTCAACGTGGCGCAGAAGGGTTCCTCTTCAGGGGCGATGATGGAATCGATGAGATCACCTTGAGCACAACCACACAGATTATGCAGATTAATGCTGGCAAGTCGAAACTAGAGAGCTTTGACCCGCGCGATCTCGGAATTCAATACGCTCCGATCGAATCGCTGGCCGGCGGAGATGCAGAGTTCAATGCTGCTGTCACCCTTCGAATTTTCGCGGGAGAGATGAGCCCAGCACGTGATGCGGTTCTTCTCAATGCTGCAGCTGCCATCGCCGCTTTCAAGGGAGATTTTGGAAAGTCGATTACAGAGCAATTATCAGAAGGCTATCTAGAGGCGAGCGCTGCAGTTGATTCTGGTGCGGCACAAGAGTCCCTGAAAAATTGGGCGCTCTTCACCCAAGGATTTAAATCAGCCTAGGCTCGCGTTTAATTCGCTTCTTAGAGAATTTTTCAAGATCGCCAAAGGTTTGAACACCGAAACCGGCTAGGCGTTCAATCAAGGCATGCAGCACTTCAACCGTGGTTTGCGCGTCGTCTAGAGCTCTATGTGTGGGAGTCACTTGCGTATTGAAGAAGATCGCCAGCGTTCCCAATTTGCAATCAGTTACTTCATCGCGTGTGAGAACTGAGCGGGCCAAGCGCACGGTATCGATCACCTTGTACTTGGGCCAGCGATATTCGAGTTCGCGACTAGCAGCTTGCAGAAAACCGATGTCAAAGGGGGCGTTGTGGGCGACCAGGACGCTCTCGTTTTCGGACCCACAAAATTCTAGAAAGGTAGGGAAAACCTCGTCGATAATGGGTGCTAAACGGACCATTTCATTATCAATGCCGGTTAATTCGGTGATGAAAACAGGAATCGGTGCAAGCGGATTTACAAAACTTTTGAATTCTCCGATAACGACTCCGCCGCGAACTTTGACTGCACCAATCTCGGTGATGACCGCACCGGCATTGGGACTGCCCCCAGTCGTTTCGAGATCGACGACCACAAAGGTCGTTTCGTGCAGTGCTAGGGATTCCATAAGAGCTAAAGGCTACGCGACTTCGCCGACATTGATCAGCGGAGCAGTAGCCCCAGCGTAAAAATAATTGCAAAGGTGAATGGGAGCGTCTGCATCAATCCCCGGAGCGTTGCAACAGTGGCGGCGGGACCAAATCTCCTCTGATTGAAAGCGCCGAGTACCGAGGCGATCACGGGGTAGGACGAGAGAGCTCCAGCGACTTTCGCCCCGACATGCGGGGCTAAGGCGCTGAGGGAGATTAGTAGCGCAAGGGTCACCAGAATTCGTATTGGTAACTCCCATCTGGGTGGAGTGATCTTCTCTTCTGGCAGATCTGAATGCGTCCACCACTTCATCGATATGAGCCAGGTAGCGATCAAGGCAGGGGTGCTGATCCAGGGTGAAACTTTCACTTGAGTAAGGAGATATCCCGTCGCGAGGCAAGCGAGAGTTCCGATCGCAATCGCCAGATGCCATGGCGTTCGTAGCGCTGCAAAGGCGTACGCCCAGCAGAAGACAATCAGAGCAACCTGTCCGAGCAACACTCCGCGGGCCGTATGCCCGGCAAAGGAAACCCCCTCCTGGATTCCAATGATCAAAATAAATGGGCCCGTGGTGATGGGCAGGCCGATCAACCAACCACCGAACCTGTCGCCGAACCTGCGCTGAAGGAAACTCACGGAGAGGACCATGACGGGGGCGATTATTACTTTGATCCAGAAGAGAGTTGTAAACATCACGGTGGACGATACCCGAGGACTGCACTTAAATAGGGGGATGGCTACAAGTAATGCACCTGCAGGTTGGCTAGAAGATTATTTTGCACCAGGGCGAGAGCACGCTGACATCGGAATCATCTTTGTGCACGGTTTTACCGGATCACCCGCTTCTATGCGGCCATGGGCGGCATACTTTGAAGAACGTGGATACACGGTCTCAGTGCCACGCCTTCCTGGTCATGCGACACAGTGGCAGGATCTCAATCGGGTGAAGTGGCAAGAGTGGCCCGCTCGAGTGCAGAGCGAAGTTGATACCTTGAAGAAGATTTGTAAGAAGGTCTTTGTCTTCGGTCTTTCGATGGGTGGCGGCACGACGCTCAATATTGCAGAACACAATGATCTTGCAGGGATCTGTCTGGTGAATCCCATGATTCATATACCGGGAATTCTTATCAACTTTGCGTCATTACTCGCAATTGTTCAGCCTGGCAGAGGCTCGGTCGGCGACGATATTAAGAAGCCGGACATCACCGAATGGGGCTATGACGTGCTCCCGACTAAAGGAGTTGTGCAACTCAACAAGATGCTCAAAGAGACTCGTGCCAACTTGGGAAGAGTGAAATGTCCAACCCTGCTCTTTCACAGCGTGGATGACCATGTACTGAAGATCTCTAATTCGAACATCATCATGTCTGAAATAGATAGCATCAGCGGGCAGAGAATCGAACTCACCAACAGTTATCACGTTGCAACGATGGACTTTGATGCTCCGTTGATCTTTGCAAATTCGTTGGCCCACGTAGAGCACTGGAGTTAAATTCGGATGGTCTCCTTGTGAGATGTAATCGAATCTAAGAACTCTAAGTGAGGTACTCGTCCTATGCCCACTGTTTGTGGAACGACTAAATAGCCGTCTTCCATGACAAATGGATCAGTGATGTCTTGGTGGTAGAAACGGCTGGATGCCGATGTATCGCCGGGGAGGGTGAACCCAGGCAGCGCTGCGAGTGCGACATTAGCTGCGCGACCGATACCCGTTTCTAACATTCCACCGCACCAAACTGGAATTCCTTCATTGAGGCAGAGATCGTGGATTTTCACAGCTTCTAAATACCCGCCAACACGTCCAGGCTTAATGTTGATAACAGTGGTCGCCTTGAGCGATAAGGCATCTTCTGCCGCGCGCAGAGAGGTGATCGATTCATCGAGACAGATGGGGGTCTGCACCTGCTTAGCCAACAGCGCATGGCCCAAAATATCGTGCTCGTCCAGTGGTTGTTCGATAAGCAGAAGCTCGAATTGGTCGAGCTTTCCCAATAGTTCGCCGTCGGCTCTGCTGTATGCCTGATTGGCATCTACCTGTAATGGAATCTCTGGCCACGTCCTACGTACTTCTCCCACTGGATGGATATCCCATCCTGGTTCAATCTTTAATTTGATTCGTTTGTAACCTTCGGCGATATAGCCGGCGACCTCATCTATAAGTTGCGAGATATTTGGCGCAATTCCGACGGAAACTCCGCATGGGATCTTGGCCTTATTGGCCCCTAAGAAATCAGCGAGGCTGCGATTTTCGATGTGCAGTTGCGCATCGAGGAGAGCCGTTTCTAAAGTTGCCTTTGCCATCGGTGAACCCAGGAAGGGCGCTAAGAGTGGAGCCACAGATTGCGCGGATATATCGCCAGCTTGCAAGAGCGTGGGAATTAAGAAGCGACGCATGAGATCGAGTGCACCCGCCAGATATTCAGGTGAGTAAACCGGCTGCGATAACGCCACGCATTCAGACCATCCGACGACTCCGTCGCTCGTGGTCAGTTTGAGAATTAGAATCTCACGCGCTGTTTGGGTGCCAAAGGAAGTCCTGAAGGGGCGCACCAAAGGAAGGTTGATGGTGCGAAGTTCTAATTCAGCGATCTTCATCTCTACTCCAATACATATTCATTGTGCGCGGAAAACCCGATGACCTTCTTGCCAAGTGCGAAATTTTCCATGAATGTTTGTCGGACCTGTTGTCGATAGCGCTGGCCTAACTCGGGTTTAGAACGGCGAATCTCGACTATGTCCAAAGGGAGCGCTACCAATTCGGCGTCAAAAGGTGGATCGACTATTTCATAGCGCGGAGAAGGCTTATCCGGGCTGGTATCCCAGCGCACCATAAGGCGATCTGATTCATCTCCACTATTGAGATCATCGGCCATATTCCCGTAGAAGTTGGGATGATAAGAAAGGATATCTGCACCAAGTTTCAATATGTTGAAACGTGCATTGCGACGAACCAAAGGGTCAAACGTCCAGGTAATAGATGCATATCCGCGCTCCTTGGCCCAAGCCCACTGATGCATCTTTACTTCGGTACCCAAACCAAGATCGCGGTGGGTATCGATAAAGGCCGTCATATGAGAGTGGAGGTGAACCTCTGATTCGATTGCCGGGAATGCGAATGAGGCTCCCACCACCTTTGGCCCATCAAATATACCCACGAGGTAACTGCCGCTATGAGTCATTGCTTGGAGCAAATTCGAAGTTATCTGAGTCTCATTTGGCGCTGGCCAGACTGAATCAAAGATCATTCGCGCGTGAAATTGTTCTTCGAGAGTGCGCAGTTCACGAATTTGGATCATTATGAGATATTAGTTGGCAATTGCCCTAAAAGGGTACCTTTGGGCCGTGAACGCGAGCCTACAATTACTGCGAATCGTTCCAGCTTTCGCTTTGACGGCGCTCTTGTTGGCAATTGTGCCTGGTCAGGGTGTAGCGATGGTGCTGAGACAGAGCATGGTGGGCGGTAAACGCGCCGCGTTCTTCTCGGTCTTTGGAAACTCATCTGGCCTCATCGTCTGGGGCACCCTTTCGTCGGTCGGCTTATCTGCAATCTTTGCTAAATCGCATATAGCATTCAATATTCTGAAATTTGTCGGGGTGGCCTTCTTGATGGGATTGGCAGTTCAAACACTAATTCAGTTGAAGAACGAATTTGGAAAGTTTGATATGCACAGTGGTGCCAAGACGAGCGCTGGAGCTGCTTATCGCTTAGGTCTATTCACGAATCTCACAAATGTTAAGGCAGCGGTATTTGCCGTCGCATTTATTCCACAATTCGTTCCTGGACATTTCTCGCTTGGTCTTGGAATCTTTATTTTGGCCTGCGTTCAGGCTTTGGTCTCATTTTCATGGTACACATTTTTAATACTTGCAGTTGATAAGTCCGCGGTATTTCTTGCGAGGCCCAAAGTACGAAGGACGCTGACAGGCATATCTGCAGCTGGAATTATCCTCTTAGCGATAGGTTTGCTACTAACTCATCCTCGATAGATCAGAGTGCAGAAGTTAAATAGTTAATGACATCAGCAGATGTCCAGGAACCCCCGTGCAGAACACTCAACTCCGCAGCTCCAGATAGATCGGATCCCAAAGTCAGTAAGGCGGGTTCGTGATAGGTACCCCATCGCACCTGACCTAAGCCAATGTTTGCCATGAGAGCATTACAAAGACATTTGACGTTTTCGGCTTCCCCCGCCGCGCCTCCTTTGAATTCAAAGGTCTTAATCGGTTCGGCGCTACATCGATAACCGATCCCACCATCTGGACGCAGGAATGGGGAACGCAAATATCCAAGGTCACATTTACGATTGCGAGCTTCGTATACTTCTGAGTCAGTTGCTGTTCCGTTGATCTCAACTACCTTGAATGGGAAACCTGTGGAAGAGGTTTTGGGCTCGGTACGAATCTCGAGAGTTCCTTCGTTGAGCGCAATCAAGACTTCGCCGCGCAACTCTTCTGTGATTCCCGATTCAGTCGACAGGGCGAAGAGAGACCCGACCTGAACTCCAGCAGCACCCAAGTCAATTGCCTCTTTGACTTTGCCTGGCGTCCCATAGCCACCGGCGAGCCAGAAGGGGAGTCCTACCGCTTTAACTTTTTCAAAATCTGCAAGGTCTTTATCGGTAAAGGTCACTTGCCCATCTTCGCCGATGTGTTCCTTGCTGCGAGGGGGAGCATTGTGGCCACCTGCAGTAGGCCCTTCGATGACAAAACCATCAGGGCGCGTGACTTCATCACGTGCTAGATAATTGGCCAGGATATGCGAAGAGACGATAGCCAAGAACTTAGGACGATTTAAAGTCTCGTAGTTGACGCCTTTAATGAGATCTGGATCGAAACTTAGGAGGTGTGGTTTATCTGCACCCTCGACCTTTATCTTGAATTGAACTCGCTCTCCCGTCAAAAGGTCCGAGATTAGCTTGGGAATATCAGCAGGAATACCGGCGCCCATGAGGATGTAGTCAATATCGGCCAAGATTGCACCGTAGATAGATGCAGGGGTTGCAAGTTGGACTTTCTCCAGAAAATTAATTCCTATTAATCCCGTTGTGTGGCGCTTGGCCAGCTTCACTTCAACAAAATTGGCAGCAACCAGAACTTTTGAGGCAAATGGAGTAGGACTCAAACTTAACTTGGGAACATCGAGGTAACTTGCGTTCTCGCTGCGGCCACCAGCGATATAAAAGCGATCAAGTATTTCAGCGACACAATCTTGATCAGGAAATTGTTCTAGCGCCCAACGGACATCTCCTTCGAGATCCCCATCTTGCAACCGCCGCGCAAAGACAGAATCAATGGCGGTTCCTGACACGACACCGAGATGACCCATGTGGGCGACGGCACGCGCCATTTGGACTGACGAAACACCAATACCCATACCACCTTGAATGATGACAGGCAGGTTTCCATCTTCTCGGATATTCACAGCAGAAATCTAATCCCGTGGAAAAGCCTACTGATAAGTACGACTGGGGGCAGCACTCAAACGGAGATGACGGTGGTGAGCGCCCATAGGACGCAGATAACGATCCCGCACGCTGATAGCACGGTGCCAAACGTTATTTGTTCATGGAGGAAAAGTGCCGACCAGCCCAGCGTCATGATCGCTTGCAGTTGCTGTACCTGAGATCCATGAGCCACTCCTAGATCTTTCAGACCGCGATACCAGGCAAAGAAGCCTATATACATTGAAGAGAAACCAATTGCCAACAGTCCAATCAGCGCATTCCAATGGAACTGATAAAGGTGGTGAGTATGGCTAAATGTGAAGATGGCTCCGACAGCGCTCAATGGAATAGCAATGATGACCACCCAAGAAATTACCTGCCACCCTGGCATGTGTTTAGTTAAATTTGCGCCTTCGACATAGCAAAAGGAAGAACCCAGTACCGCTGCAAGGGTCAATAAATCGGCGACGCCATTTTCACCTTTTGCGCCACCACGACTCAAAGCGAAGAGGATCAGCAACAGGGTTCCGAGTGATGACGCAATCCAAAATTGAGTGCCAACTTTTCGTTTGGATTTAATTACCGACATGATTGCAGTAACCAAAGGCATAACGGCGGCAATAACTGCCACATGGGCCGAAGTGGAGCGTTGAAGCGCCAGCGCGATAAATATAGGCCAGCTAAATGCGGCACCAATAGTTACATAGATCATCGAACGCCAGAGTTGTCGTGGAAGTTTAAATGCCCGAGCTCTCACCATCAAAGGAATCGCCAGGGTTCCGGCGATTAGGGGTCTGGCAAAGGCGGTGAAGAACGGGTCATACCCCTGCAAGGCCAATTTCGTGAGAGGGAGTGAGCCAGAGAAGAGGAATACTCCAAAGAAGGCGTATCTCAATCCTGACTTTTGAACGCGAGTAAGTGTCATTGCGTATTCGATTGACTCAGCAATTTGGCCTGCAAATTCTTCTTAACGACTGGCCACTCTGATTTCAAGATAGAGAAATATGCAGAGTCACGCCAAGAGCCGTCTGGCCGAAGCATGTGGTGGCGCAGGATGCCTTCAAAGGTTGCGCCCAAACGCAAGATCGCGGCGCGCGAGCGTTCGTTCATGGAGTCGGTTTTTAAGGTGACTCGTTCCACCCGTCGAACTTCGAATGCTTCAGCCAATAGCAAGATTTTGGCTTCAGTATTTACAAAGGAGCGCCAGTATTCCTTAGCGTAGAAAGTAGAACCTATCTCCAGAGAGTTATGGATGGGGTTGAGATCAAGAAAGGAGGAAGTCCCTATCGCCAAATCCGAAGATTTAAGAATGACTGCATAAGCAATTCTGATTCCCGAGTTGGTGTCTCGGATGAACCCCTCCAGAACTGGCGCGAGATCATCTATAGATTTCGGCGTAGCAAAAGGTAGCCAGCAATAGATATCGGGATCTCTCCCGAGGGCTGCGAAGATCTCCGGGATCCTGTCATGGGTAAGGACATCAAGTTTAAGATGCTCAGATTCCATGGGAAGAGATTAGTAGAACGGATAGTCACTTTGGGTGATAATTCTTCCATGACCCAACCCTCTACGCTCAAAACCTTCCTGTGGTTTAGCGATGGTTTACAAGAAGCTCTAATTTTCTATAAAGAGACATTTGGCAATCACATGCGCGTCGCGGCGGAGAACCTCGTTAGCCCCGAACTTTTCACCGCTGACTTTGCAATCTACGGACATGAGTTCATAGGAATGAATACTCCAGGCGGTGATCTTTTCAATAACTCAATCTCACTCTCTATCCAGGTCGATGGGCAAGAGGAGACCGACCGACTATGGGATGCGATTACCACCAATGGAGCTCCCGGCAGGTGCGGCTGGTGCACCGATAAGTGGGGAGTCAGTTGGCAGGTCACGCCCTTGCAGATGCGCGATTATGTCGGACACCCTGATGGAGAAAAGGCGGAACAAAATTGGGGAATATTGCGAGGGATGACGAAGATCCAGTTATCCGACTTCGTCAATTAGGTATTCACATTCAAAATCCGTTGCCGCTAGTTAAGCTTCTCGCTTACCCTTAATCATGGGAATCTTGCTTAAGGCTAAACGTGGCGCCGCAATCCCCTCTGCGATCTTTTTCGCTATCTGTTTTACATTGCTCTCAATTTCAGGCAGCCTCTTCCTATCTGTTGGAATGGGAAACCCCGTTAATAAGGTGACCAATTCTTTGCTCTCGAATACAACTTTCAAGCACGACGCTGGAACTTACTTCGTCTCCAAAGCACTCGAATCCGCCACGGGTGATGAGCGCACGCTTCTCTTGAAAAAGGGCCCTCAGATCTCTGCAGCCGTGACGACCTTTCTGGGAAATCCAGTATTCAAGGGAGAACTGGGTGCCGTATCTGATATCGCATATAACTATTACACCGGAGGAGCGAAAGCGCGGCAGAACATCGATGTAAAACCCATTCTGCAACTTGCTTTGCTCGGTTTTGAATCCGTGGATCCACAATTTTCAAAGTTAAGCAAAGAACTTAACAAGATTAAGCCAATCCGATTGCAACCGCAGACCAATAGCCCTGATGCTTCTCAGATCAAATCGTATTTCACTATTGGAGTCTGGATACTTCTAGCTCTTTCTGTGCTGACTCTGCTTCTCTATCTGCTCTTTGCAAAGTCTTTCCGTTCTGCTCTTCGCGTGCCAGGAATTATCTTTTTGAGCGATGGTTTTTTTCTCGTTGCTCTATATATTATTGCTACTGCTGTGGTGAAGCATCAAGCGACTAGCGCGACAGAACCTCTGGCTCGAGAAGCAATTCCTATTGCGGCACATCCATTAATCGCACCGCTCATGTCCAATGGAATAGTCGAACTACTTCTTGGTCTGGTTTTGGTGGCAGTTAGTTACTCAAAGAGCATGAATATAAGAAGTTAGAGATGACATAATTGTAGAGACGGCGATTGAAAGCAAGAGCAAACCAAATATTCGGGTCAAAATCATTAGTCCCTGTTCGCCTAACCATCTCTCAATCGGTGCAGCGGCCAGTAGCAGTATCCCCGTAAGCGCAGCAAGGATCAGAATGATCACCAGATTCGCGATTCGCACGGTCCCGCGATCGGTGTTTCCGATGGCAATCACCGTAGCAATTGCCCCTGGGCCCGCCATTAAGGGGATAGCTAGTGGAACAACCAACGCACCGGATTTTCCCGATGCAATGATTGAACTCTGCCTGCCCATCACCATGCTCCAACCGATCGCCCCAATGACCAGGGCACCGGCAATTCGGAATGCCTCGATTTGGATGTTCAAGAGTTTAAGGATGATGTCACCCACGAAATAGGCGATGATGAGTGTCAGCCCAGAGACAGCCGCAGTCTGCATTGCTATAACTCTGCGCTGCTTTGGGGATGAACCAGATGTAAGGGAAAGAAAGACTGGTATGGAGGTGATAGGACTTACGATTGCGAAGAGAGCAACCAAGGTTGTTACGTCACTGCTGATATGCATGCTCGTAAGCATCCCACAAACTCAGAAGCACCTGAAGTTGCCCCACCTATGAACTAAAAGCGGAGCAACTTCAGTAGCTTGTGCAGAGCTATAAAGAAGCACCAATTTCCTCAGGCGCCACGAGGTTCTGCGAATTACCGTAAGGCTACCCCCTGAAGGGATATTTGGGAAGGATATAGAAAAATTGGTGTGTCTGAGTGCTGTATCCCTTCCTCTGAATCCGCAACAGGGCTAGTGTCTAAAGAGAATTCCTGAGGAGGTTTTATAGATGTCTGAAGATTGGTCCTTTTCTACAAACCAAATCCACGCAGGGCAAGATTCAGATTCAGATACCGGGTCGATATCGCTTCCGATATACCAGACAACGGCCTATCAATTTCGCGATGCTGATCACGCCGCTGGGCTCTTCGCCCTCACAGAGTTCGGACATTCTTATACAAGAATCTCGAATCCAACTCAAGATGCGGTCGAGAAGAGGCTGGCAGTTTTAGAAGGGGGATTGGCCTCGCTCCTCTTTTCATCCGGAATGTCAGCTACTGCGATGGCGCTGATGAATGTGGCCGAGCAAGGTGACCACATTGTCGCCAGCAGAAATATTTATGGCGGTATCTATAACCTGCTCAATTACACCCTACCTAAATGGGGAGTTGAAACGACATTTGTAGAGGATGCCAATAATTTGGATGCTTGGAAAGCTGCTATAAAGCCAAACACCAAGGCGCTCTTTGGGGAGGGAATTTCTAACCCTCTAGGTGTCATTCTCGATATCGAGGGCATCGCAAAAATTGCGCATGATGCAGGAGTTCCGTGGATCGTCGATAACACTATTGCTACGCCGTATGTGACACGACCTTTCGAGTATGGCGCAGATATCGTTACTCATTCTGCTACTAAATATCTTTCGGGCCATGGAAGCGCGATGGTCGGTGCCGTCGTAGATTCTGGCTCATTCGATTTCGCTAAAGACCCTGTTAAATTTCCTGGCTTCAATCAACCAGATCCTAGTTATAACGGCTTGGTGTATGCGCGTGATTTTGGAGTCGATTCTCAAATTGGAAATCTTGCCTTCATCATCAAACTTCGCGTGCAGTTGTTAAGAGACTTTGGTCCCTGCGTCACTCCTTTTAATGCATGGATCCTTGCGCAAGGTATGGATACTCTGAGCATGCGTATGAGAAGCCATTTGGAAAATGCTCAAAAAATCGCCGAGTGGCTTTCGACCCATCCTCAAGTTGCAGTAGTTGCTTATGGGGGATTGCCAACCTCAATCTGGCATAAGAATCAACAGAAGTACGCCCCTAAAGGCGGGGGAGCTGTCATGTCCTTCGATATCAAAGGCGGCCAAGAATCGGGTAAGAGATTTATTAATGGGCTCAAGCTGTTTAAGCATGTCGCAAATATCGGAGATGTTAGATCTTTAGCTATTCACCCGGCTTCGACTACTCACTCACAATTGGGGGAAGAAGGTTTACGAAACGCCGGTATAACCCCGGGCATGATTCGCCTCAGCATCGGCATTGAGGATTTCGAAGATATTAAGGGTGATCTAGAGCTGGGATTCAAGGCTGCGGTTGGAATGAACTAATCACTTGTACTTTTCTAAATACCTATAGATAGACCACCGTCGATGGTGATGGACTGTCCAGTGATATATGTGTTTTTTTTAGATGAAAGCCAAGCGATCAACTGCGCTATTTCTTGAGCATCCGCGGCTCGCAATAAAGGTAACCGGTGGTTGCTGATGTAGGTGTTTTGGAACCATTCTGTATCTAGTTCGTTAGTCCCATTAACAATTGACATTTGTGTATTTACGAATCCTGGTGCTACGCAATTAACAAGCACGCCATACCGAGCGTATTCCAAAGCTGCGGTCCGCGTGGCAGCCTCTAGTCCGGCTTTACTTGTGTCATAAGACAATGAGGTTAATTCGCTTCGTGACCCGTGGACACTAGAAACATT